>MPNF01000549.1 GCA_002238885.1 Alphaproteobacteria bacterium bin95
TCGGTGGCCGCCCGCGCCTCGCCGCCGAACAACGCTGCCGCCATGGCGGTGAATTCCGGCCCGTGCAAATCCTCGGTTATCGGCCCCCCACCCACCTTCGCGCCGCCCAGATGGACGGCCTGCCGGGTTTTCAGGACCGCGCCGGCGAGCTGGTGGTCCTTCATCTCCCACGCCAGATCGAGGCCCTCCCGGGCGAGGAGTTCGATGATCGACCGGGAAACCGCGTTCTTCAGCTTGCGGTCATAGGCCATGAGCTTGCGCGTGTCGTTGACGGCGGTTGTCAGGTTGAAGGGCTCGTTCGCCTTGCGCTGCAACATATTGAAATGCAGCAAGTCCCGGCGCACGGAAACGGTGCCACCCCCTGTCAGAATGCCTTTGCCGAACAGCCTCTGCAACGCCGTTCCAACAGCGGGTTCGCTCCCGTCAGCGTTTTTCTTCAGCTCCTTCAGCGCATCGACGATCCGGCCTTCGCGCAGCCACTCCAGCTCCCTGCTCCTGAAGACATCCTCCGGCTTCCCGTTCTCCAGCCGGATGAGCGCCAGGGTGGTGAAATAGAGGTCACGCTCCCATAGGCCGGCATAATCGGCCAGCCGGGCGAGCACGGCCATCGCCAGCCGGTGCAGCCGGGCGTGGTTGACGAGCTGGACATGGGCGGCCAGATGACGGTGGACGACGACCGTTTCGAGCGCGGCGCGGTACTCGTCCTTGTCTTTGCGGGAAAAACCTTTCTTTCCGGCCCACTTCGCGTGCAGATCCTCGCGCTGCTTGTGCGCTTCCGCGACCGTTGCTTCCAGCGCGTTGAGGCCATCCACCATTCCATCGCCTATGGGCCATTTTCGAAACGCCCACATCAGCCTCGGCTCGCCTCCGCCGAAGCGCAGCATCTCGCGCAGGCCGCGCCAGGGCACATGGCCGCCGTTACCCGCGCCGTCTTCCGGGCAGACGCGGCGGAATTGTGCCGGGGAAGTGAACAGATCCGTGAGCGCCTCGGCCCCGGCGACACCGTCGCCGCCCTCGAACTTTGCGTCGTGCATGTCGAGATAGAGTCCGAGTATCCTTTCGATCGCCTCGACATCTGCGTCTGGCTCCCGCTCCAGCACCGAGTCCGGTTCCCGCTCCAGCACCGACCATTTGCGCAACTGATGGCGGAGGCCGCCCACCTCCTCGACCGGCAGCATGTGGAGCAGGAAATAGAGCCGGGCGAGCCAATCCTCCTCTGCTTCCGCCCCGGCGTCCTCCGCCGGCGGGGCGGCCGTCTCCAGGCTGGCCTTCTTTTCGTCCGGGAGCGGGCCGCCGGGCGGGTCGTTCATCGTCCAGGCGAGTTTTCGCGCTACGTCCGCCAGATAAGCCTCGAACGCCTGGCCCACGACATCGCAGCGCAGGTCCTCGATATGCTTCGCCTGCTTCCGAGCGACAGCCGGGTCGCTGTCGTAACCGCGCTGGACCCGGTATTCGCTCGCCGTCTCCGCTGCGAGCCTGTCGGTGAAATCAGCGATGCCTTTACCGTCGGCCAGCCGGACAAGACCCGCCATTCTGGCGGCGGCGTTCTCGTCCTTGTTGATGTGCCGCGCCGCCACGGTCGCACGGTCGGCGGCGCGGCCGATCCAGCCGTTCAACGTTTCCGCCTCCCGCGCTTCCAGCCATCGCGGGAAGGCGCGCTCGTAGAGCGTCTTGAGAACGATGTAGCGGGCCAACCGTCCGGGACTCGCCTCCATGTCCCGCCGGTT
>MPNF01000550.1 GCA_002238885.1 Alphaproteobacteria bacterium bin95
TCGGTGGCCGCCCGCGCCTCGCCGCCGAACAACGCTGCCGCCATGGCGGTGAATTCCGGCCCGTGCAAATCCTCGGTTATCGGCCCCCCACCCACCTTCGCGCCGCCCAGATGGACGGCCTGCCGGGATTCTAGGGCCGCGCCGGCGAGCTTGTGGTCCTTCATCTCCCAGGCCAGATCGAGGCCCTCTCGGGCGAGCAATTCGATAATCGACCGGGACACCGCGTTCTTCAGCTTGCGGTCGTAGGCCATGAGCCTGCGTGTGTCGTTGACGGCGGTTGTCAGGTTGAAGGGCTCGTTCGCTTTGCGCTGCAGCATATTGAAATGCAGCAAGTCCCGGCGCACGGAGACGGTGCCGCCCCCTTTCAGAAAGCCTTTGCCGAACAGCCTCTGCAACGCCGTTTCGACAGCGGATTCGCTCCCGTCAGCGTTTTTCTTCAGCTCCTTCAGCGCATCGACGATCCGGCCTTCGCGCAACCGCTTGAATCCCGCGCTCCTGAAGACATCCTCCGGCTTCCCGTTCTCCAGCCGGATGAGCGCCAGGGTGGTGAAATAGAGGTCGCGCTCCCACAAGCCGGCATAGTCGGCCAGCCGGGCGAGCACGGCCATCGCCAGGCGGTGCAGCCGGGCGTGGTTGACGAGCTGGACATGGGCGGCCAGATGACGGTGGACGACGACCGTTTCGAGCGCGGCGCGGTACTCGTCCTTGTCTTTGCGGGAAAAACCCTTCTTTCCGGCCCACTTCGCGTGCAGGTCCTCGCGCTGCTTGTGCGCTTCCGCGACCGTTGCCTCCAACGCTTCGAGGCCATCCACCATTCCGGCGCCTATGGGCCATTCGCGAAACGCCCACATCAGCCTCGGCTCGCCTCCGCCGAAGCGCAGCATCTCGCGCAGGCCGCGCCAGGGCACATGGCCGTCGTCGCCTGCGCCGTCTTCCGGGCAGACGCGGCGGAATTGTGCCGGGGAAGTGAACAGATCCGTGAGCGCCTCGGCCCCGACGACGCCTTTGCCGCCCTCGAACTTTGCGTCGTGCATGTCGAGATAGAGTCCGAGTATCCTTTCGACCGCCCCGACATCTGCGTCCGGCGCCCGCTCAAGCACCGACCATTTGTGCAACTGGTGGCGGAGGCCGCCTACCGCCTCAACCGGCAGCATGTGGAGCAGGAAATAGAGCCGGGCGAGCCAATCCTCCTCCGCTTCCGCCCCGGCGTCCTCCGCCGGCGGGGCGGCCGTCTCCAGGCTGGCCTTCTTTTCGTCCGGGAGCGGGCCGCCGGGCGGGTCGTTCATTGTCCAGGCGAGTTTTCGCGCTTCGTCCGCCAGATAAGCCTCGAACGCCTGGCCCATGACATCGCAGCGCAGATCCTCGATATGCTTCGCCTGCTTCCGGGCGACAGCCGGGTCGCTGTCGTAACCGCGCTGGACCCGGTATTCGCTCGCCGTCTGCGCTGCGAGCCTGTCGGTGAAATCGGCGATGCCTTCGCCGTCGGCCAGCCGGACAAGACCCGCCATTCTGGCGGCGGCGTCCTCGTCCTTGTTGATGTGTCGCGCCGCAACGGTCGCACGGTCGGCGGCGCGGTCGATCCAGCCGTTCAACGTTTCCGCCTCCCGCGCTTCCAGCCATCGCGGGAAGGCGCGCTCGTAGAGCGTCTTGAGAACGATGTAGCGGGCCAACCGTCCGGGACTCGCCTCCATGTCCCGCCGGTT
>MPNF01000551.1 GCA_002238885.1 Alphaproteobacteria bacterium bin95
CGCTCGGGGCGGCCGACAAGAAGACCTACCAGATGGACCCGGCGAACACGGAGGAGGCCTTGCGTGAAATCGCGGCCGACCTCGCCGAAGGCGCCGACATGGTGATGGTCAAGCCGGGCCTGCCCTACCTGGATGTCATCCGCCGGGTAAAGGAGCGCTTCGGCGTGCCGACGGTCGCCTACAATGTCTCCGGCGAATATTCGATGCTCAAGGCGGCAGGCGAGCGCGGCTGGCTCGACTACGACCTCGTGCTGCTGGAGAGCCTGATGTCCTTCAAGCGCGCCGGCGCCGACGCCATCCTCACTTACGCGGCGATGGAGGCGTGCGAGCTTCTGGCGGCGGGGTAGGCCGGGGACTGTGCGTCTTGAAGGAGGGGCACGAAAATTGGAATTGCAGGCCGTCCCGGCTATGCTGAATGTCTGGCGGATGCCTCAATAGGCCGGCGGAGTAGTTCCGAATGACCCGTATTACCGTCAATTTGGCTGACGATGTTTATCGCGCACTCAAGGATGCAGCAGTACGTGAGCATCGGTCGATGGAGGCCATTGTCGAAGAATGCTTGGCGAATGGCGGCATTTGCGGTCCTCGACCTCGCGGTTCTTCCAGGGAAATTGCCGACCGCGCACGCGCGGCGTCCGGTTTGAATGCGGATGAGGCGATGAAATTGGGTGTCGAGGAAACGAGGCGTTTTCGCGAGGAGAGGTCCGTGCCGTTGTCGGACCAAAGAAATGTTCGAACAGGTCGAATCGGATGAAATTTCGCGAAACACGCGAGGTAATACTGACAAACAATGGAACTTATAGCTGCCGTCCGCCAGGACGATATTGTCCGCATCTCGGCACTTATTGAATCCGGTGCTGATGTTAACCATGCTGCCTTTATAACGGACTACACGCCGCTCATGTGGTCAAAGTCTGCTGTGGCGACGAGAATGCTGATTGACGCTGGGGCGGATGTCCATGCCCGAGACAGGCAGGGACATACACCACTGATGTGGGTGATCTCAAAACATAACATACCGGATCAGGCGGCCCGGATCGCCAAGGAGTTGATTGACGCCGGAGCGGATGTCAACGCAAAAGACAACAAAGGAATGTGTCCTTTGGATTGGGCATGGCACCATCGAAACCGGTTGCGTGACTTGCCTGTTGTACGCATCGCTGAGGAGCTTGTCTTTACCATAGAAGCCGCAAAGCGTGCCATCGGGTAGCGTAGGCATTCCCCGCACACAGGGAACGTCCTGCGACTCTGCCGAAAACTGGATTTGCTCAAACCTTCCGCCAACAACCACAGATCCGAACCGGCAAGCCTCTCCTGTTATCCCGGATGACGTGGCGACGTCCCTTCGGGACCTTTTCTTGGGCGACGTTACCCCTGCGCCACGAGGCCCCGGATCGCAGTCCGGGGTGGCGAGTCTTGTCAGGGGAAGAACTTGAGCGCCACCATCGGTCCAGCGAGGGCAGCCGCGACCGCATAGAGCTTGTTTGTCATCCGGGCTTCCAGAGCCGCGAGGGCAGCCTCCAAGTCGGGCTTGCCTATGGGCTCGCCTGCCGCAGCGGCGACACCCAGCTGCGCGGCAACTGCTTTGGCATGCTTGGTTTCAACCCCAGCGTTTTCCAAAGCATCGGCGGCAGCGAGGGTGTCGAACGCGGCCATGAATCTTCCCTGATTTCGACGGTTGACCTTACCACAATAT
>MPNF01000552.1 GCA_002238885.1 Alphaproteobacteria bacterium bin95
TCGGCCAGTCCGTGGTGGTGATGGCCCCGGAGCATATGCGCATCCTCTCCGGCGCCGGATGGACGCGGAGACAGGCGCAGGAATACCTGTTCGCCCATGCGTGGCGCAGCGTCGAGGGCATGAAGTCAGTCGGCAAGCACCGCGATGTCGAATACGGCAAGCAGCATGCGGAGGAGGGCGTGCACCCGCTGGCGGGTGACGGGAAGTTCCACCGCGGCCTCGGCCCGGACGACATCCTGATCCTCATGGGCGGCGGTGACGCCGGCGGCCATTCCAGCTTCATCCCCTCCTGGAGCCGCGGCCGCGCCTCCCTCATGCAATCCAAGCCCATCGGCGTGTGCATCGACTGCGAGTAGGCGGGGCGCGCGAGCCGGCTGCCCGACCGGACGATAGAGACTGTCTCTTTCCGCCCGGTTGTGCTATCAATTCGATAGCAATCGGTCGAGGATCGAAAGATGGCGACGATAAACGTGCGGCAGCTCGATGACGCTGTGGTCCGGCACCTCAAGCATCGCGCTTCGGGCAACAATCGGTCCCTGGAGGGCGAAGTGCGCCATATCCTGGAATGCGCGGTCAAGGACGACGACATGGAGGCCAAACGCGCCGACTTCCTAGCCATCGCCGACCGGATGCGGCGCCTGACGGAAGGGCGCGAACATACGCCTGCCGAGGAGTTGATCCGTGAAGACCGCGACCGCGGCCACCGCCCCCATCTCGGCTTCTGATGCGGCTGGTCGTTGACGCCAGCGTATCGGTCAAATGGCTGGTAGCCGAGGAAGACTCCGAAGCCGCGCGTGAATTGGCGACAGGCCGGCATGACCTGCATGCGCCCCGCCTGATGGCGGCCGAACTGGCCAATGCGCTCTGGAGCAAGGCGCGCCGGGGCCAGATCGAACATGACGAAGCAGGTGCAATGATGGCTTCGGTTCCCCGGATGCCGGTGCAGTGGCACGCCGACGAAGCGGTCGGTGCAGATGCAATCCGGATTGCGCTGGCGCTCAACAGGCCGGTTTACGACTTCATGTATCTCGCGCTGGCCCATCGTATCGGCGCGATTGTCGTGACGGCCGACCGTCGCTTCGCGAATGCAGTTGCACCGACCGCTCACGGCGGGGCGGTCATGACGCTCGCCGACTATGCGAGCGGCGGCGGCTGAATATCGGGCAGACCGTGAAAGCCCATCGGCGTGTGCATCGATTGCGAGTAGACTGAAACGACAACGGACGGGAGACGACAGGCATGCTTCTTTGCGACCCCACGGTTCCGGGGCCGGAACGCAACAACAGTCGGGCGGCGGCGCTCGCCGGGCTCGAGGGCCGGACCATCGGCCTGCTGGAGAACGGCAAGCTCAACGCCGTCTCCATGCTGCGCGAGACCGCCGCCGTCTTCGAGGCCCGGCATGGCTGCACGGTGGTGCCGGTCTATTCGAAGTCCAACGCCAGCGCGCCCGCGCCGGAAGAGACGCTGAAGGAGGCGGCGCAGAAGGTCGATTTCCTCATAACCGGACTGGGCGACTGAGGCTCCTGTTCGACGTGCAGTTTGCATGACGGCATCAGCTTCGAGCAGCTCGGGAAACGCGCGATCGTCATCTGCACCGAACCCTTCGAGGTGACGGCGCGGAACATCGCCCGGACGCTGGGCCTTCCCGACTATCCCTTCGTGATGGTCGAACACCCGATCGGCAGCCGCCGGCCGG
>MPNF01000553.1 GCA_002238885.1 Alphaproteobacteria bacterium bin95
TGTTCTCGGGCGCGCCCGGACGCGGCGGCGTCAGCAGGGCGTCGAGCAGCACGTTGATGTCGCGCACCGCGAGGCCCTCGTCCTCGCGGATGAACGAGAGCGGGTTGTAGGTGACGCTGGCCACGTCAGGCAGGTAGCACCCGCCGAAGTCCTCCCCGTGCTTCCTCACCACGCCGAAGGGATCGACCAGCACGGTCCGCCGGCCCATGTTGCGGCGGCGGCGGGACGCGATGCAATACAGCTCGCCGCGCGGGTCGATGGTGACGGTGGAGCCGTCGAAGCCGCGTCCCTCGGGCGAGAGCAGGTTGAGGGCTATGAGGGCGCCCTTTCCGGCGCGCGGCGGGGCGACGGTGATGGCCGAGCCCTCGAGGGACCAGCCGATCAGGGGCGCGTTCCTCCGCTCGCCCCACTGGCCGAGCAGGATGCCCCGGCGCTTCGCCAGCTTGCGCATGGAGCGCCGGTCCAGCAGCGCGGCCCTTCCGTGCAGGTCGGATTTCGCGCGCCGGCGGCGCTCGCCGCCGCCGGCCTGCCCGACCAGATGGAAAGCCGCCCCGCACCAGAGCAGGGCCAGCACCGGAACGGCCGGTATCGGGAGCACCAGCATGACCAGCCCGGACCCCTCCAGCCCGAGCAGCCAGTCCAGAACGCCGCGCCATTGGACCTCCCCAAGGGGGCGTACGATGCCGGTCCAGAACGACGCAGCGGAGACCGAGAGGCCCGCACTGTAGATCCCGAAACGGATCCAGCCTCCGGAGCGCGTCCGGTCGGTCGCGAAGTAGGTCACGAACGACGCCGCGACCGCGAGCACGAGACCGGCGACGGCCAGGTCGTTCGGCCGGTAGCCGGTGGTGAGCCAGATCGCCCAGCCTCCGCCTGCGGCGAGCAGGAGGGCGCAGATGGACAGTTCGAAGGTTCTCATTTCGCTCATCTCCCCAGCTTCGAGAATGGCACTTGTGTGAGGTGGCCCCGGCACGGCGCGCGTGGCGGCGGCAGTGCCTCCCCCGGGCCTTGCCGGCTGCGGCGCAGACCACGCCGCGTCCGCATGGAAAGGGCCCGAGAACAGCTTGTAGATTTCACCGAAATCTGCCCCAATAACATCGCCGCCAGAGCTCCTCCCGGTCGTTGAAGGCACGCAAGAAAGCGTGCATAAGACAGGCTGTCAACCCGGATAGAACAATGGTTACATATGCTTATCGCCTTCTTTGTCCTCTTGTTACCTCTCATGTCCTCTCATGTCCGCTCGTTACGGAGATTCGATACAGAAAAATTTATTTTCTCCGGTCTCCATTCCGTTCCCGTCGCAGCCGCAATCGTCCTTCGACTCGACGGCAACGGGGCTCCCGTCCTTGGCGATGCGGCCATCGAGGCCGCTCCGCAGGTCGCGCAGGCGATTGCAACAGGAGACACAGCCTGGCTCGCCGCCCCTCACCCGGTAGCGCTCCAGGGTGCGCGGGCTCGATCCCGGAAGCGCCGCCGCCTGCTCCGCGGCCGGACAGCCGTTGCGCGTCTTGCCCATGCCAGTGCGTCCTCTGCCCGTGACAGTCGCAGCGCATTGGAGCGGCACCTCGGAGGTTCGGGAAGTGGTCGAATTAGCGAGTCGCTAATTCGACCACCCAACAAAACAGGAACATCGGCAGGCACAAGCTGCCGCACAGGAGCCATGATCCGTACCCGCG
>MPNF01000554.1 GCA_002238885.1 Alphaproteobacteria bacterium bin95
CTCTAGGGCGCTCGAATATGACGTTCCGCAGTTCCGGCGACTGCTTCGGCAGGGGCGCGAAACCGAGCTCGGCCATCACCGCGAACAACTCCCGGTTGCGCGGCGAGTCCAGGTCGCCTTCCATCTCCAGTATTATCGATTGCACAGAGTGCGCCGATAGAGTGCGGCGGCCGCCTCTCAGAATTTGCGCCTCGATATTATCAACATCAAGTTTCACATGTGTCGGCAGAGGCGGTTGAAACATATCAACAAAATCATCGATAGAAAACCCGACCGAACTTTGGCGGAACTGGGGAGTTATTATTCGATCAAAAGGGCGAACCTCGGACTCAAATCCATTATAGAAGCACCCAGCGTCTGTGCCTCCTCCGTCCACATCCATATTCAGACGGCCAGTTCTTGTAGTGCCTGCCAGAGCAACGCAATAGGCGACCGCATGGTTACCCATAGCATTCCATTCGATATTCCTGTTAAGAGCGCCATAGTTAGCAGCGGCCGGTTCAAATGCTACGACACGCACGCCGTCTCTGGAAAGCAAAGAGGCGGCATAGAGGGTAAAAAAACCGATATTCGCCCCGATGTCCCATAGCACGCCGTCTTGCGGTATGGAATCAATCCAAGCTGCGGTGTCCGGCTCGGCAAGCTGACAATCCCGGATTATCCCGAAGGATGACCCCGTATCGTCGCAGAACAATATGCGCGCCCCGTGAGGAAGGACAACACTCAATTCCGTCTTCACTTCTCTTTCAAGACCATTTCTGACACGCATAAGAACATCAATTCTCCTTACGTTATGAAAGCCAATAGTGGCAAATTTGGCGAATGCTACAATGAGCCGGGCTAGAAGTTTCCTCATGGCTTATCCCTTTGACCAGGCGCGGGAGAGCAGCATACCCGCTTTGCGAACGGCGTGGGCCGACGGCGAACGCGCCCGGTCACTTGAAGCAGCACGATCCGCAGCTTCTGCCGCCAGCGCATCCACCGACCTTGTTGCGCTCGCTGTCGCTTCTTGAACAGCTTGTACATCGTCCTGGGTCGGAACGGTGCAATGTCGGAGGTCTCGAATAACTCGTCTTCAATCTGGCGGGTGAGGGCAGGCAACATCTGCACGGGCTCCAACCGCCGTGCCAATGGTGAGTCCCGCAGAGAGAACAGCAAAAGGTCGATCTGCATCGTGTGCGTTCGCGCTCCGGCCTCCGCCAGCACGATCTCAGCGGTCTCCCGGTTGATGAGATAGCCGGCCGCGCCTGGATGGACCCATGCAATCCGGTGGAGCGAATGGCAGCCAGGCGCGGTGCCAATGGAAGGACCCAAATGCCGGCGTTTCTCGAAGTGGGTTTCCAGCTTGATGAGGCCCGCCCCTCTTGGCCACCATTCCATCGAACCCAGAATGCCTGGCAGGCTGTTCGCCATTTCAACATCGTCTTCAAGGATGAGGGCGGCCGGGTGCGTCGTGCGCAGAAAAGCGGCCAGCGCCTTCATATGCGAGAGAGTGCAGGCTTCTTCACCAATAGAGACCATCCGCCCTGGCTCGGATGGATCGAACTCCTCTTGCAGCATGAGTAGCTTGGCGTCGAGGGCTCGAATGCGCGCCGCCTCGATGCCAAGCCGTTCGAGTTGCGCGGTCATGGCCGCCCAACGGTCTGGGCGACGGTCGAGGTTGATGATA
>MPNF01000555.1 GCA_002238885.1 Alphaproteobacteria bacterium bin95
TGCCCCGCTCGGCGCAGGCGCTGGCGAGTTCGCGGGCCAGAGCAGGCGGCGCGGTCGAGCAGTCCACCAGCGTCTGCCCCGGCCCCATCGCCGCGACCAGCCCGCCGGCGCCGTCGCCGCCCAGGCAGACGCTGCGCACCTGCGGTTCACCCGGCAGCGACAGCAGCACCGTTCCGGCCTGCCGGGCGACTTCCTGCGGCCCCGCCGCTTCCGCGCCTTCGGCCGCGAGGCGGGCCACCGGCTCCGGGCTGAGGTCGTGGCACAGCACCCGCCGGCCCGACTTGTTTAGAATGTTCCGGCACATCGGCTCGCCCATTACGCCGAGCCCGATAAATCCGACCGTGTTGTCGTCCGCCATGTCCCGTATCCCCCCGCTTCGTAGCAGCGTTCCCGGCCGAAAACCTAGCATCCGGCGGGCGTCCTTGCGGCAGTGTTTTCTGCAACGGGGCGCGGGCCTTTCTTGCAGGCGGGGTCTGTGCCAGACTGGCGCGGCCGGAAATAAACGATCAAGGGAGGACAATCTCGATGTTGCAACCGATCAGGACCGTCGCTGCTGCTGTCGTCGGAGGCGCGATCGCGCTTGGCGCGGGCGCCGGCGGAGCCGCCGACTACGGCACGAAAGAGTTTACGGTGGTAGGCACCTGGGGCTTCCTCGACCATTGGAAGGAGCGCGAAAGCAAGTTCTGGCAGGAGGTTATTCCGGAAGCTTCGGGTGGCGCGCTGACCGCCAATGCGAAACCGCTGACCGAGCTCGGTCTCTCCGGGTTCGAGGTCATGCGGCTGCTCAAGCTCGGCACTTATGACGCGGTCCACGGCGTGACGACCTATGTCTCGCAGGACAGCCCCGCCATTGAGGGCGCCGACCTCGCCGGCACGATCCAGGACCTCGGCGAGTACCGCAAGGCCGTCGACGCGTACGCGCATGTGATCGAGCGCGAATTCGCCGAGAATTACGATGCCAAGCTCTTGATGCTCTATGCGTGGCCGAGCCAGCAGCTCTGGTGCAATCTGGGCGACAAGAGCATCACCGAGTTCTCGCTCGACGATCTCGAAGGCAAGAAGATCCGCACCTACTCGACCACACTCGGCGATTTCGTCGAGGGTGTCGGCGGCAGCGCCGTGACCATCGCCTTCGCCGAAGTGGTGCCGGCCCTGCAGAAGGGTGTCGCGGACTGCGGCATGACCGGCACGCTGCCGGCCTACAACGCCAAGTGGTGGCAGGTGGTGACCCACAATATCCGTATCCGCCTTGGCTATGCGTCGTCCTTCCTCGCCATGAACATCGACAGTTGGAACAGCCTCACTACGGATGCGCAGAACCTCATCATGGAGAAGCTGAAGGTTCTGGAAGAGGAGATGTGGGACGCGACAGCGGTCAACGACCAGCGCGGCATGGACTGCAACGCTTCGGGCCCGTGCGACCTGGGCGATCCGGGCGGCATGACGCCGATCGAGGTTTCGGATGCCGACCGGGAGAAGCTGAAGCAGATCGTGGCCGACTTCGTGGTCAAACGCTGGGCTGAGCGCTGCGGCACGCAGCAATGCATCGATGAGTGGAACGCGACCGTCGGCAAGATCGCAGGCATCGAAGCGAGCCTGTAATCCGGCCGGGGCGCGGCCCCTCGCACAGTGACCGGGGCGCCGCCGCGGCGGCGCCCCGTTTTTCC
>MPNF01000556.1 GCA_002238885.1 Alphaproteobacteria bacterium bin95
TGCCCCGCTCGGCGCAGGCGCTGGCGAGTTCGCGGGCCAGAGCAGGCGGCGCGGTCGAGCAGTCCACCAGCGTCTGCCCCGGCCCCATCGCCGCGACCAGCCCGCCGGCGCCGTCGCCGCCCAGGCATACGCGGCGCACCTGCGGTTCGCCCGGCAGCGACAGCAGCACCGTTCCGGCCTGCCGGGCGATTTCCTGCGGCCCCGCCGCTTCCGCGCCTTCGGCTGCGAGGCGGGCCACCGGCTCCGGGCTGAGGTCGTGGCACAGCACCCGCCGGCCCGACTTGTTGAGAATGTTCCGGCACATCGGTTCGCCCATTACGCCGAGCCCGATAAATCCGACCGTATTGCCGTCCGCCATTGCCTGTATCCCACACCTTCGAAGCGACTTTCGCCGCCGAAAGCCTAGCATTCTGCGGGCTTCCTTGCGGCAGGGTTTTCTGCAGCGGCGAGGCGCGGGCTTTCCTTGCGGGCGGGGTATGTGCAAGACTGCCGTCGCCGGTGTTAACCGAAACGGGAGAACCTCAGATGTTGCAGGGGATGAAGACGGTCGCTGCGGCTGCTGTCGCAGCGACGATTGCGCTTGGAGCGGGCGTTGGCGTAGCAGCCGATTACGGCAAGAAGGAGTTCACGGTAGTCGGGACCTGGGGCTTCCTCGACCACTGGAAAGAACGGGAGTCCACGTTCTGGCAGAAAGTCATCCCGGAGGCATCCGGTGGCGCCCTGACCGCCAATGCGAAGCCGCTGACGGAGCTCGGTCTCTCCGGCTTCGAGGTCATGCGACTCATGAAGCTCGGCACCTATGACGCGGTCCACGGCGTGACGACCTATGTCTCGCAGGACAGCCCCGCCATCGAGGGCGCCGACCTCGCAGGCACGATCCAGGACATCAACGATTACCGCAAGGCGGTCGAGGCCTACGCACCCGTGATCGAGCGGGAATTCGCCGAGAAATACGACGCCAAGCTCCTGATGCTGTATGCGTGGCCGAGCCAGCAGCTCTGGTGCAATCTGGGCGACAAGAGCATCACCGAGTTCTCGCTCGACGATCTCGAGGGCAAGAAGATCCGCACCTATTCGACCACGCTCGGCGACTTTATCGAGGGTGTGGGCGGAAGCGCGGTGACCATCGCGTTTGCCGAGGTGGTGCCGGCCTTGCAGAAGGGCGTTGCCGACTGCGGCCTGACCGGCACGCTGCCGGCCTACAACGCCAAGTGGTGGCAGGTGGTGACTCACAATATCCGCATCCGGCTGGGCTATGCTTCCTCATTCCTCGCCATGAACATGGAAACCTGGAACGGCCTGACCCCCGATGCGCAGAACCTCATCATGGAGAAGCTGAAGGTTCTGGAAGAAGAGATGTGGGCAGCGACGAAGGTCAACGACCAGCGCGGCATGGACTGCAACGCTTCCGGCCCGTGCGACCTGGGCGAGCCGGGCGGCATGACGCCGATCGAGGTTTCGGACGCCGATCTGGATAAGCTGAAGCAGATCGTGACCGACTTCGTCGTCAAGCGCTGGGCGGAGCGCTGCGGCACGCAGGAATGCATCGATGAGTGGAACGCGACCGTCGGCAAGATCGCAGGCATCGAAGCGAGCCTGTAATCCGGCCGGGGCGCGGCCCCTCGCACAGTGACCGGGGCGCCGCCGCGGCGGCGCCCCGTTTTTCC
>MPNF01000557.1 GCA_002238885.1 Alphaproteobacteria bacterium bin95
ACACCCGGTCTTGCTATCCGCTGGAATTCATCCCGAATGCCAGCCCGACGGGACTCGGGCCGCCGCCCAGGAACATCGTCATGCTGACGGCGGACGCTTTCGGCGTGTTGCCGCCGATCTCGAAGCTTACGGTGGCGCAGGCGATGTATCATTTCCTGTCGGGCTACACCGCAAAGGTCGCCGGCACGGAGCGCGGCCTCGGCAAGGATCCGGAGGCCACCTTTTCGACCTGCTTCGGTGCGCCGTTCATGGCCCGGCGACCGACCGTCTATGCTGAATTGCTAGGCAAGCGGATCGCCGAGCGAAATGTCGGCTGCTGGCTGGTCAATACCGGCTGGAACGGGCGGGGCGAGCGGATGTCGATCGCGCATACCCGCGCCATGATCGACGCCGCCCTCAACGGCTCGCTGGACGGGGTGGAGACCGCCCGGCATCCGGTATTCGGCCTGCATTGGCCGACTGCCTGTCCGGGCGTGCCGCCCGAGGCCCTCGATCCGCGCACGAGCTGGCCGGATAAGGACGCATACGATGCGCGGGCCGCTGCCCTGGCGCAGGATTTCGAGAACAACTTCAAGCGTTTCAAGCCGCATGTTTCAGACAAGGTCAGGAAAGCCGCCATCCACGCGCCCGCCTGATTCCGGCGAGACAGGCGCCGGACGATGCGCTAGCGTGACCACGACATGACGAAACAACTCACCCTGGTCGTGAAACGCGACTGCCCGACCTGCACCCTGCTGGAGCCGGTCTATGCCGCGCTCGCGGCCTCCGGCATCGCGCTCGATGTGTGGACGCAGGACGACCCCGCCTTTCCAGAAAGCCTGTCCGGACAGCTGGATGAGGGGCTCGAGCGGTCGTTCCGGCTCGGCGTCGAGATCGTGCCGACGCTGATACGACGCGAGGACGGCGAGGAAGTCGAGCGGACCTGGGGCTGGGACCGCGCCGAGTGGGAGCGGCTTACCGGCCTCGAAGGGCTCGGGACGGACCTGCCGCCCTTCCGGCCGGGCTGCGGCGCGAAGAATGTCGAGCCCGGAATGCCGGAGGCGCTGGCCGCGCGCTTCGGCTCGGCCCGGCTCAAATCCCGCAGGGTCCCTCTCGCGCCGCTGGAGGACGAGATCGAGGCCGCTTACGACCGCGGCTGGTCGGATGGCCTGCCCGTCGTGCCGCCGACCGAGGCGCGGGTGCTTGCGATGCTCGACGGCACCGCGCGCGACCCGGGCGAGGTGGTGGGCATGGTGCCGCCGAACCTCCAGCCCTGCACGGTGGAGAAGGTAGCGGTCAACGCCGTCATGGCCGGCTGCAAGCCGGAATACCTGCCTCTGGTGTTGGCGGCGGTCGAGGCGGCGCTGGACGACAGCTTCTGCATGCACGGCGTGCTTGCGACGACCTACTACATCGGCCCCATCGTCATCGTGAACGGCCCGGTGCGCCGCGCCATCGGCATGAACGCGAAGGGCAATGTGCTCGGGCAGGGCAACCGCGCCAACGCCACCGTCGGCCGCGCGCTGCAGTTGGTCGTGCGCAATGTCGGCGGCGGCAAGCCGCAGGGCGGGGGCCGGGCCGCGCTCGGCAATCCCGGCAAATATACCTTCTGCTTCCCCGAGGACGAGGAGGGCTCCGCCTGGCCGCCGCTCTCCGAGACCCGGGGCGCGGGAGCCGGGC
>MPNF01000558.1 GCA_002238885.1 Alphaproteobacteria bacterium bin95
CTCTAGGGCGCTCGAATATGACGTTCCGCAGTTCCGGCGACTGCTTCGGCAGGGGCGCGAAACCGAGCTCGGCCATCACCGCGAACAACTCCCGGTTGCGCGGCGAGTCCAGGTCGCCTTCCATCTCGACAATCATGGAGCGCACCGTGCCTGCGGACAGCGTGCGCCTGCCTCCGCGCAGAATCTCTGCCTCGATACCGTCAACATCCATTTTGACATGCGTCGGCAGAGGCGGCCCGAACATCTGCACAAAGTCGTCAACGGAAAATCCGACCGCTCCCTGCCGGAAAACCGTGCCGATATTTCGTTCGAGGCTTTCGATTTCGGAGTCAAACCCATTACCCCAGCCGCCGGCCTCAGTGCCTTCGCCGATTGCGCCCATATTGAGTGTTCCTGTCCGGGTTGCGCCGGCCAGGGCCACGCAATAGGCGACAATGCGGGCGTCCATCCCGTTGCCTTCGATGTTCCGGTTGAGGACACTGTAGCTTGCGGCGCCGGGTTCAAATGCTACGACACGCACGCCGTTCCCGCCCAGGACGGCGCAGGCATAGAGGCTGAAAAAGCCGATATTCGCCCCGATGTCCCATAGCACGCCGTCTTCTGGCATGGCCTCAATCCAAGCGATGGTGTCCGGTTCGTTCTTCGGCAAACCGCGAATCTGGGCGGTGGCTGTACGGGAGTTGTCGCAAAACGCTATCTTCCTGCCGCCGGAAATTGCGACGGGAATCCCACGGCCTAGCCAGTCCCTAACGCGGCCATAGACACCGGCTTTCCTCACCGGGCTCATGTTGACGGTCAGAAGTGCGGCCAAGGCCACGATCAGCCGGGCCAGAAGTTTCTTCATGGCTTATCCCTACCGACCGGGCGCGGGAGAGCAGCATATCCGCTTTGCGAACGGCGTGGGCCGACGGCGAACGCGCCCGGTCACTTGAAGCAGCACGATCCGCAGCTTCTGCCGCCAGTACATCCACTGACCGCGTTGCGCTCGTTGTCGCTTCTTGAACAGCTTTTGCATCGGCTTGGATCGGAACGGTGCAATGTCGGAGGTCTTGAATAACTCGTCTTCAATTTGACGGGTGAGGGCAGGCAACATCTGCACGGGCTTCAACCGCCGTGCCAGCGGTGAGTCCCGCAGACAGAACAGCAAAAGGTCGACCTGCATCGTGTGCGTTCGCGCTCCGGCTTCCCCCAGCACGATCTGTGCGGTCTCCCGGTTGATGAGATAGCCGGCCGCGCCTGGGTGGTTCCATGCAATCCGGTGGAGCGAATGACCACCAGGCGCGGTGCCAATGGAAGGCCCCAAATGCCGGCGTTTCTCGAAGTGGGTTTCCAGCTTGATGAGGCCCGCCCCTCTTGGCCACCAGTCCATCGAACCCAGAATGCCTGGCAGGCTGTTCGCCATTTCAACGTCGTCTTCAAGGATGAGGGCGGCCGGGTGCGTCGTGCGCAGAAAAGCGGCCAGCGCCTTCATATGCGAGAGAGTGCAGGCTTCTTCACCGATAGAGACCATCCGCTCTGGCTCGGACGGATCGAACTCCCCATGCATCATGAGTAGCTTGGCGTCGAGGGCTTGAACGCGCGCCGCCTCGATGCCCAGCCGTTCGAGTTGCGCGGTCATGGCTGCCCAACGGTCTGGGCGACGGTCGAGGTTGATGATG
>MPNF01000559.1 GCA_002238885.1 Alphaproteobacteria bacterium bin95
CCGGGCATGCTCGACAATGTGGTGGCCGGGGGGCAGCCGGCCGGCCTTTCGCTCCGGGAGAATGTCGTCAAGGAAGCTGCGGAGGAAGCCGGCATTCCGCAGGCGCTCGCGGAGCGCGCCCGACCCGGCGGCGCCGTCACCTATTGCCTGGAGACCGAAGCGGGCCTGCGCCCCGACATCCTCTATGTGTACGACCTCGAGCTTCCCGCCGGCTTCCAGCCCCGCAATGTCGATGGCGAGGTCGCGCATTTCGAGCTCTGGCCAACAACGCGCCTGGCGGCAACAGTGCGGGACACCACGCGGTTCAAGTTCAATTGCAATCTCGTGATTATCGACTTCCTGATCCGCCGCGGCGTTCTCGGTCCGGAAGACCCGGACTATCCGGCCATTCTCGCCGGCCTCCGCCCTGCGCTCCCCATCGATCCCTGGCGGATGTGGTAGGCTTTTCCCGCACGGGCGAGGCGGGAGGCTCCTATGGTCCACGATGTCCTGAATGACGGTTTCCTGGAGATAATCGACCCGGATACGGCGCCGGAGCAGGTCGGCAGCGGCTTCGATTTCACCGAGGGGCCGGTCTGGCATCCGCGCGAGAAGACGGTGATTTTCAGCGACATGCCGGGCAACCATATGCGCGTGTGGACCGAAGCCGGCGGCGTCAGCACCTTCCGCAAGCCGAGCGATATGGCGAACGGCAATGCCTACGATCTGGAAGGCCGGCTCGTCACCTGCGAGCACGCTACCAGCCCGGTGACGCGCACCGGCCATGACGGCGGAATCGAGGTGCTCGCCAGCCACTATGACGGCAAGGAGCTCAACAGCCCGAATGACATCATCGTGGCCTCTGACGGCGCGATTATCTTCACCGACCCGGGCTTCGGCCGCATGGCCTATTACGGCGTCGAGCGCGAGTCCGAACTGGACTTCCGCGGCGTTTACCGCCTGGAAGCCGGCGGCGGCGAACCGCGCCTGCTCGCGTCGGACTTCGACCAGCCGAACGGCCTCTGCCTCTCGCTCGACGAAAAGCGGCTCTGGATCAACGACACCATGCGCGGCCACATTCGCGTTTTCGACGTCGACGCAGACGGCTCGCTCGCATCCGGCCGCATCTGGGCCGAGGTTGCGGGCGAGGGGCCGGGCGCCCCCGACGGCATGAAGATCGATTCGGAGGAGCGCATCTACTGCACAGGCCCCGGCCCCGGCATCCATGTGTTCGCCCGCGACGCCACGCCCCTCGGCATCATCCGCATCCCGGAAGGCGTCGCCAATTTCTGTTTCGGCGGCGAAGACATGCGCACCCTCTTCGCCACCGCCTCCACTTCCCTCTACCGCATCCCCCTGTGCGCGACCGGGCCGGCATTGCGGTTCTGAACTTCCGGAAACCGGAAATGGCGAGTTGGAAACCCGACCCGTCGCTCCAGGTGTCCGCCAGCGGGGCGGCAACCGGAGCACAACCGTCACCCCGGCCGGAGCGAAGCGAAGAGCCGGGGGCCATTTCCCGACCTTCACGCCGAACGCAACCGGTCAGGGACGGACCCGCGCCTTTGCGGGGTGACGAAAAGGGCCGGGGGCTCTATGCAGCAGTGCCCAGGCCCGTGGGCGGTCCCTTCAGTTCGACG
>MPNF01000560.1 GCA_002238885.1 Alphaproteobacteria bacterium bin95
TATGGGGCCGGGTGAGATAGAGCGGCGATGCCGGACCGGGCGGAAACGTCCTGCCGAGAAGCCGGGCCGCATCCGGAAGTGTCGGCCCCAGCGCCCGAACCTCTCCCGGCGCCAACTTCGCCAGCACCGCTGCTGCATCGCCGACGACGGTGAAGGGCGCGTTCGCAATCAGGGCTTCCGCTGTCGTCACGAATGGGTCGGCGGCGGCGGAAAGGTCCGCGGCATAGAGGCTGCCGCGCTTGGTATCGATCACGGCGAACAATGGGCCCTCGGGCGGCTCCGTCGGACGCAATGCTTCGAAGGTGGGTACCGCCGCAACGGCGGCTCCGGTGGCGAGCGCCAACCCGCGCGCCGCCGCCAGCGCAATGCGGACACCGGTAAAGGAGCCCGGACCGCGCGTGACGACGATTTGGGAGACTTCGGGAAAGGCCGCGCCGGCGTCCGCCATCGCTCGTTCCAGCATGACCGGCGCCGTCTCTGCATGGCCGCGCGCCATCGCCTGCCAATGGCTTGCGAGGAGCTTCCCGTCCCGGGCAACAGCGACGGAGCAGGCATTGGCGGCGCAATCGAGCGCGATTTCGACCATGGGATGCGCCGGGGATGCCTGGCGGGCTGCCCCGCCGGGCGGGGCCTAGGGAACCGGATAGACCGCTTCGACTTCCGGGATGTAGTGGCGCAGCATGTTCTCGACGCCCATCTTCAGGGTTGCCGTCGAGCTCGGGCAGCCGGCGCAGGCGCCCTGCATACTGAGATAGACAACGCCGTCCTCGAAGGCGCGGAAGACGATATCGCCGCCGTCCTGCGCCACCGCCGGCCGGACGCGCGTTTCCAGCAGCTCCTTGATCTGCGAGACGACTTCGCTGTCCTCTGCACCGTCATCGGCGTCGTCCACGCCGCCGTCCAGCATGACCGGGCGGCCGGCCATGAAGTGGTCCATGATCGCGCCCAGGATCATCGGCTTCAACGTCTGCCAGTCGCGCGCGTCGTCCTTGCTGACGGTTACGAAGTCGCTGCCGAGGAATACCGCCCGGACACCCGGCACATCGAACAGCACCTGCGCCAGCGGCGAGCGCTCCGAGCCCTCTATCGACGGGAAATCGGCCGTGCCGCGCCCCATCACGTTCACGCCGGGAATGAACTTCAGCGTTGCGGGATTGGGGGTCTGTTCGGTCTGAATGAACATCGGCTGCTTCCTCCGGCGCACTATGCGGTTCTAGATGGACCGGAACCGCCGCGAAATCAAGCTGCGCCGTCGTAATAGGCCTGGAGGATAGTGAGAACGCCATCGCGGCTGTATTCAGGCGGGATCGTCTCGCGGTTGGCGAACATCTCGCGCAGCCGGGTGCCCGAGATGCGGAGCTTTCCATCGTCGCTGCGGCGACAGGCTCGGCCTCCGGCGTCCCCTGTCGCGACGGCCGCCACCGCGCGGTAACGCTCCTCCTCGCCGGGCGGGTCCTCCCCCCCCTCGGCGGCGAAGCACACGTTCCCCGTCGCCATGCCCTTGCAGTCGGAGCAGTAAAATGTGTCGTCGATCTTCAGGGGACGGATGGCGAGGCTGTCTGCGC
>MPNF01000561.1 GCA_002238885.1 Alphaproteobacteria bacterium bin95
GCAGGCTCATGGCGGTGACCCGTTAGCTCCGCGCCCGGTGCGACCTCGGCAATCCCGGTGGCAAGGCCCCGGGTCTCCGTCCGCTCGCCGGCGATCAGCACCTTCCAGCGAATCCCTTCTCCCGCGGCAAGGCTGGCGTCCTCGCCGCCTTCCCACTCGAGATCGGCCTGGTCGACAATCGCAGGTCTCGGTGCGAACAACGGAAAACCCGTCGACTCGCCGCCGGGCCAGCGGACCTCCGGGTCCGGTTCGTCATGCATGATCGCGTAAGCGTCCATGGGGTCACGCCTCTGTTCGCGCCGGTGCGCCGTTGTCGGGACGAAGGGGCGGCACGACCGGGACCCCCGCCTTCGCGGGGGCAGGCTGGCCGAAGGGCGACGGGGACCGACGAGCAGCGACATGACGATCCCATCTCCCGGAACAGCCCGGCCGCCTGACATCGGCGCCGGTTGTCTGTGCCGCAGAGAGAATCCGCGATCCCGGGGGACCGACACTTGTCGCGATGCGACCGGTCATAAGCCCGGATGCGACCTTCGGACAAGAAAACGCCATCGGGAGCGGGAAGCCGACCTTGTCGGGCTATGCCGCCCGCCCTGTTTCGGTCAGCGGAAGGGGCTCCTCCGGGAGATGGGACGGCGCGCCGGCGGTCAGGCCCGCATACCGGTACCAGGCCGGGTCCGCCGGGCTGTGCCAGCGCTCCAGGCGACGGAGAATGAGCGCGACGAGTTCGCCGCCCCTTTCCTCGCAAGCCGCCGCGGGGCAGAAGGCGACGAGCTTCCAGGGATAGTGCCGTTCGAAACAGATCCGGCCGTCATGGACCTCGACCCTCATCCAGCCGGGTTCCCCGAAGCAGGTTCTCCCGCACAGCGAGCATGACATCGCGCCGGAAACGGTCTGGCGCCCGACCGGGGCCTCGACCTCGTGAATGCCGTGCGGGCTCCGGAGCGCGGTCACGCGGAGGTCCCCGTGAACGCGTTTCCTGTCTCCTTCATCCGCAACTTTCCCGATATGTGGAGGGCCCCGCCCCACCGCCAGAGCCATAGGCGAAGATTAATTTTCGGAATCTCGACCTCTGCCGGCTCCTAACTCTTTGGAAAACTGAAGAAAAACCAGTGAGATCGGCGCGACATAGAATGTCATTTCCGCGCCGCATTCGAGCGCGAGCGTCTTCTGCAGGATATAGTGCCCGACAGCAAGCCAATCGGTCACGTGCAACGCATCGGGACGCTCTCTACTGCACCACCATGAGGTAGCGCCGGGCGATTTCGGGGTCGCGCTCGAACTCTTCCATGGTGCCGGTAAACACCATGCGGCCGCGGTCGATAATGTAGATGCGGTCGGCGGTTTCGTGCACCAGGTGCAATTGCTGCTCCGATATCAGCATCGATACGCCCAATGACTTAAGCGTATTGACCGCCGCGATCACATCTCGCGCAACGATCGGCGCCAGGCCTTCATGCGGTTCGTCGAGGAGGAGCAGCTGCGGGTTGGTCAGCAGGGAGCGCGCGATGCTCAGCATCTGCTGCTGGCCGCCGCTGAGGTTTCCGGCAAGCCGGGAGTGGA
>MPNF01000562.1 GCA_002238885.1 Alphaproteobacteria bacterium bin95
TCCACGAGCTGTTGCCCTGGAACTTCGAGCCCGGGGCCAACCCCACCTGATCGCGGCGTTCAACCCGACCTCCCACAAATCCCGTCCGTCAACCCTGACCTCGACGTGGGGCTCAGACCCCGCTTACGATGCAACGCGGCTTGGATAGCTTCATCCGACCGCCTCCTCACCCGCTCCCGGCGCCCGTCGAACCCTTCAGCTCCCGCCAGTCGAGCAGCACCCGCACGACATAATCGGAGATAGACAGCCGCTCCGCTTCGGCGTCTTCGCAGATCACCTCCCACTCGGTATCGGTTGCCATCACACTGCGCCGCCTGCGTTTCTCTCCCTGAGGCCTTATCGCCATTCACCCGCCTCCCGACCGGCTGCGTCGGTCATATCTATCCATATAAAGAGGAGCAACGAGTGCACTCTGTGGGTGATTTCACCTATATACCACACCGGAATCCCCCGACAGCCGGCAATTCCATGTAATTATCCATATAACATGATTGTAACAGGCAGGCAAACCCTCTTTCATGTTCATTTCTCTCAGGTCATGCCTGGGCACCCGTTTCGCGCATTATCCTCAACACCCGCATGCAACGGTTTTTTCAGAGAATGAGTCTCTGTTCTATGGCCAAGATACCATTGGATATATGGTTGACATAAGACATAACTACATGTATCTACGAAAAAGAAACGGGAGTCCATTGAGCCTCATGTCAGTCGTGGTGAAGGCGAATTCGTAGTTCTTTTTTGCCACACTCCTCGAAACGGCGTGAACGGTCGCGAGGCCGGACCAGCCCTCGCCAACGAAGGGACCCATGGGAGTGCGGCCGCGCGTCGGCTTCAGCCCGAACAGCCCCGTGCAGGACGCGGGCACGCGGATCGAGCCGCCGCCGTCGGAGGCGTTCGCGATCGGCAGCACGCCGGCCGCCACCATGCAGGACGCGCCGCCCGACGAGCCTCCGGACGTCAGCTCCGGATTCCAGGGGTTGCGCGTCATGCCGTGGAGCGCGGATTCCGTGGTCGTGGAGAGGCCGAATTCCGGCGAGGCCGTCCGCCCGAATATGCTGAGTCCGGCGGCCTTGTAGCGGCTGACCATCTCGCCGTCCTGCCCGGCGACGGTTCCCGCCAGCGCGCGGCTGCCATTGCTCTGCTTCTGCCCTTCATAGTCCTGGTAGAGGTCCTTCAGGAGGAACGGGACGCCGTGCAGGGGGCCACGGGGCAAGCCCTCGCGGGCGCGGACCCTGGCGTGGTCGTACCACGGATAGACGAGCGCATTGAGCCGGGGATTGACGCGCTCGGCCCGTTCGATCGCCTCCTCCAGAACTTCCGGAGCCGAAACTTCTCCACGAGCGACCAGATCTGCAAGATCCGTCGCATCGAGATCGGCATAACCCTGAATCGCCATCGGCCTCTCCCGCTAACACTACAGTTGCGGATTTTGTCGAAGCGTGATTCATTCCATTTGTTGTTTCGGAGGACGGACGGAATGAGCGTAGCGGAGTGGTCGGGTTCGCTTCTGGATTGGGAGCGAGAGCTGAGTTTGTGGAA
>MPNF01000563.1 GCA_002238885.1 Alphaproteobacteria bacterium bin95
TCGGCTCCAGCCGCCGGATCGTATCGGCCAGCGCGTCGGGATCGCTTTCGTCGATCTCGATGTCAAACACGTCGATATCGGCGAATTTCTTGAACAGGACGGCCTTGCCCTCCATGACCGGCTTGGCGGCCAGCGCGCCGATATTGCCGAGCCCGAGCACCGCGGAGCCGTTCGTCACCACCGCCACCAGGTTGGACCGCGCCGTGTAGCGCGCCGCATCATCCGGCCGTTCGGCAACCGCCCTGCTCGCCTCGGCGACGCCCGGCGTGTAGGCCAGCGACAGGTCGCGCTGGTTAGCCAGCGGCTTGGTCGGGCGGATGGCCAGTTTTCCCGGCCTGCCCGCTTCGTGATAGCGCAGTGCATCCCGGTTCATCTTCTGCCCTCCCGCCCCGCGAAACGCCGGGCCGGCGTCCGCCTTCAGTGGATGCCCCGCATCTCCGGAATGCTCTCCGAGGCGCGCCAGAAGCGGTCCAGGCTGTCGGTATGGACGGCGGCGGCGGCTTCCTCACTGCCCGGTTCGGGGCGCGGCTCAAGGTCGAAATGGCCCCAGCGGTCCTCTCCGCGCACCAGCGAGGCCGAGAGCCGCACGGGCGACACATGGCGGACATGGGCCGGGATGTAGCTGATGCCGATGCCGATGCGCCGCCGGCTCGAGCGGTTCGGGCCGGAGCTGTGCATGGTCATCGTGTGGTGGAAAGAAACTTCGCCCGGCGCGAATTCCAGATAGGCGGCGTCGGCCTCGTCCACGCTGCGCTGGACGGTCTGGCCGCGCGAGAGCATGAGCTTCTCGTCCTCACGGTCGCGGTGCTTCACCTGTCCTTCGCGGTGGGAGCCGGGCAGGAAGCGCAGGCACCCCATTTCCCTGGTCGATTCGGTGAGCGCAATCCAGGCGGTGACCTGCTCCAGCGGCTCGAGGCCGAAATAGGTCCCGTCCCGGGGCCAGGGCAGCAAGGTCTCGCTCCCGCCTTCCTTGATTCAGACGGTGGTGTGGAACACCAGGATGTCGGGGCCGATGACCGCCTCCACCATGTCCAGCAGCGCCCGATGGCGCACAAGCTCCGCCGCCCAGGGGAACAGCAGGTAGGGCTTTACGCGGGCGTCCTGCTGGCGCCTGGAGGGCTTGCGCCCCGCCTCGACGCAGGAGCCTTCGCACGCCTCGCGATAGCGGGCGGCCTCGGCGGCCGCCAGCAAGGGTTGCGGGCGGATGAAACCGAAGTCGCGATAGTGGTCGAGCTCGCGCCGGGCGATCATGGCTGGAGCCTCTCTCTCGTCCACGCCCCCCCTTCGGCGCGGCAGACGATTCGGTCATGCAGGCGGTGCTCTCCCCGCCGCCAGAACTCGATGCGGGAGGGCCGGAGCCGGAATCCGCCCCAGAACACCGGCCTCGGAATGTCGGCCTCGCCGAACCGTGCCTCGATTTCGGCAATGCGGGCCTCGAGCGCCGCGCGGTCGGCCACCGGCTCCGATTGGCGCGACGCCCAGGCGCCGATCCGGCTGCCGCGCTCCCGGCTCGCGAAATAGGCGTCGGAGACGGCGTCT
>MPNF01000564.1 GCA_002238885.1 Alphaproteobacteria bacterium bin95
AGACGGCCGAGCTGCTCTGTCCCAACGACCACCCTATCGGCACCAAGCGGCTGATCCTCGATACCGACTACTACGAGACCTACAATCGCGACAATGTGACGCTCGTGGACGCCCGCAGCGCGCCGATCCGGGAAATCCTGCCCGGCGGGCTCAGGACCGACGAGGCGGATTACGAACTCGACGCCATTGTGTTCGCCACCGGCTTCGATGCGATGACCGGCGCGATGAAGGAAATCGACATACGCACCGACCGCGGCGCGGCTATCGGCGAGAAATGGGCGGACGGGCCGCAGACCTATCTCGGCATCACGATAGCGGGCTTCCCCAACCTCTTCATGGTGACCGGCCCGCAGAGCCCCGGCGTGAAGAGCCAGATGATCCTCTCCTGCGAGCAGCATGTGGACTGGATCGCGAACTGCCTGGAGCATCTGCGTGCGGAGGGACTCGGCGTTATCGAGCCGGAGGAGGCCGCCGAGCAGGCCTGGGTGCAGCACAATAACGAGGTTGCCGACAGCACGCTCTACCCGCTCGCGAACTCCTGGTATGTTGGCGCCAACATCCCCGGCAAGCCGCGCATCTTCATGCCCTATGTCGGCGGGGTGGACCGCTACAAACAGCGTTGCGACGCGGTAGCCGCCAATGGCTATGAGGGCTTCCGCACCGCCGGGTAAACCGCCGCCACTCCTGCGGGCCGCGCCGAGCCCGGAGGCCATGGCCTGGATGGACGGCCAAACGGTCGAACAGTTGTTCGCGACGGCGGTGACCGAGGCGGAAATTCGCTCCGGCGTTGCCTATCTGCCGGATGGAGCGCGCCGTCGAGGTCTCGCGGAAGTGGCGGAACGCGCATTCGGCCGGCCGATACCGGCAGCGCTGGGTTGCGACTCATGGAGAACGGCGCCTCACCGTCGCCCCGGCCCCGCCTGTCCTCGCCCCCGAGCGGGGAAGCCGGGGCCTCGCGCCGCGAGGGGTATTGCTTGCGGAGAGAGGTCCCGGATCGACGCTGACGCGCCGTCCGGGACGACGGGAAGGGCTTATCGGTTTATACCCGTTGCCGTTGGTATCACACAAGAACCGCTTTACCGCCTTCATGGAAGGTGGGCAGCCCTCCCCAGCGTTTTCTCGCAAGCGGCGCAAGCACATTCTATGGCGTCAAGCCGTTTGTTCCCGCCCGATTTCGAAATCGCCGTAAATTGCGGCAAGAACTTATAGTATCTATTTGAAAATAATTTGCGGATTCAGGAGGAGTGCTTTTGAAGAAGTTTCAGATTCTCTTGAATGAAAAGTTCGAAGCTACCAAATCTCGTTTACCGTTACAGGAGGCGAAAATGTTGAGGAAGATCGCCGGAGTTCTGATGGTCGCCGCCATGTTCGCAACATCCGCAGCATACGCCCATCAGGTCCACTACGCCATGGCGGCCGCCGATGCGAAGCCCGCCATGCAACCGCTTCCCGGCAAGGTTTACACCGCACTCGCGGCCGATGCCGGCGCGGCGAAGGCCGAAGCGCTGGCGCAA
>MPNF01000565.1 GCA_002238885.1 Alphaproteobacteria bacterium bin95
GGTCGATCCCGTTGACGGCGCAAGCGCCTGCGCCTAAAACGCCGGTCCTTCGGCGGGGTAGCTCAGCGGTAGAGCAGGGGAATCATAATCCCTGGGTCGGGGGTTCAAATCCCTCCCCCGCTACCAACCTATTTTCGGTTTCGCTGCAGCTGGCCGCAAGTGCTTGGCCGCCGGACGGCCGGGCCTCTCAAACATGAAATGTGCCGGAACGCAGTCATCTCCGCCGATCCGTGATATTGTGCGAGCAAGCGCCTCAGTGCGACAAGGGCCGCGATGTAATGGACAAGTCGGGAACGAGCATGCACAGAGCGGCATCTGATGACGGCCTGTTCGAGCGCCTTTCCAGAAGGGCGAAAAGAAACAAGTCCCTGACAGCCGTGTTGGCAATAATATTCGCCGTCGTAGCGTTATCATCCATTATGGCCTTGACCGATTCAGAAAATTCCCAAATTCTTCTTGCGGTCATGTTTGTGCTGGTGACAGCTGGTCTTTTTTGCACTCTCGGCGTAATATTCGATGCTCTCGATGACAAGTGATTTACTCCCGATACAACTGGTATAGTTCGGACATTTTGACAATTTTTTCTTGGGACATTTGTTCAATTTGCTCCACTTCCGTTGGTTTGACCGACCGGTGCCTTTCGTCCACAAGCTCGCATCCTCGGGTAAGGTGGCAGTAGTACCCGGTTGCGCCTGCCGTTCGTATGGCGAGCTCCAATTCCGGGCAGGACGGATTGTCAAAGAGGGTCATGCGGTATTTGTTCTTGTTGCAAACGAACTCCCTGTCCCTACCGGACCTCTGGAATATGCGCATTTGGGTTTCCATCGACGATAATCTCTCTGTCCCGGCCCAGAAAGTCGTCCTGGCCTTGAACCCGTTTTCGTATTCTTCCTCGACGAACATGCAGAAGTTTCTGGTGCCCTTGCTGCCAACGAAATCGCACAGGCACTCGCCATACCTCTCATCGAACTGCCTGTATCGGCCCGCGCAACAGCCGCAGATGCACACGGCATCCTCCAGAAGAAAGAAACCCGTACTGCTTGCGGCAAGCACATTAAGGTAAGGGCCATCCGACCGTTCCGGTCCAAGGCATTCGTCTTCTCCCGGGACCACCAGTACAGTGCGTGGCAATACGACATATTCGACTACGTTAATCAGCTGGCGTCGGGGTCAGATGGGGCAATCTTGTCGAGGGCCCGACCGATGCGAACGGCCGGTTCGCCGCGCCTTACGAAGCAGCTTTCTGGCTTTGGGAAGCGGGCAACGAGGCTGCTCGGCCGGCTGGCGCGAGCTTGCCCGAGGCAAGTTTTCCGGGCGGCCGGTCGTCAACCAGCTTACATCCGCGTTCGAGCTTGGAGCGATACTCCCTGCCCTTCGCGGTCTGTATCGTCATCGAGACATTCTTGCGTTCTGCGTCGGCCTTCACGGTCATGCGGTATTTGTTGTGGGCGTAAACGAATTTCCCGCTGCCGGCTTCAACACTGAAATACCGGCGAATCGTGACCATCGA
>MPNF01000566.1 GCA_002238885.1 Alphaproteobacteria bacterium bin95
TTGCAGAGCCGTCACGTCTGCGATGACGAAATGCTCACGATGGCTGCGGGGACACGATGACGCTCCGGCTGCGCGGACCGAAGTGCCCGAACCTGCGGAGCTAAGGCAGGATATCGAGAAGCTGAGTAACCCTCCGAGGAGGACGCTGAACAGCGCCATAAGTAGCTGATCGCGTTGGATCCCGAAGGGTCAGGACCCGGCGCTTAACAACAGCGGCAATCCGGTAACGCGGGCCGACGTGGCCCGGGCGGCCGACGAGACGATCGGGTAGCGGCGCATATCGGGCCTGCCGGCCCTGCCGCATGCTTGGCCGACGCGTAGTAGCAGGTTATATGTTTCCATAATGTTCCATACTCTGCGAGATTCCACATGCACAGCGAAGACAGCCACCCGGCGCCGAGAGAGGAGGTTCTCTTCGATCTCGAGATGGCGCTCAGCAAGGAAGAGAAGCTGTGGCCGAAGCGGTACAGGCCCGGCGACCACAACCGCCTCAGACCCATGGCGCGGGCGATCCTCGAGCATCTCGAACTCTGCGGCCTGCGGTTCTTCCGCAAACCGCCCGCGCCGCGACACAGCACGCCAGACCCTTGGGGCAGCGCCGGAACAGGGAAGGAAAGCGGTTGAAGGGGGCGATTTCGCCCCTACTGGAGCGAACCGAAACCCGGGGCCTTGCCACCGGGATTGCCGAGGTGTCGCCGCGGGCGTCCAGGCGTTTCGGGAACCGCACCATCGTCCGGTGAGTTCAGCGCTCGAAGTGGTAGGCGATCTCGTCGAAGCGGTCGCGGGGAAAGGCGAACACGAACACGAGCGGCTCCGTTCCGGTGCAGCGCAGCGCATGCCGGACGTCAGGCGGGATGTAGATCGCACAGCCGAGCCCCACCGGCTGCGACCGGTCCCCGATGTCCACCTCGCCCCGGCCGCTGACGATGAAATAGATTTCGGCAGGCTCATGGCGGTGACCCATGAGTTCCGCGCCTGGTGCGACCTCGGCAATCCCGGTAGCGAGGCCCCGGGTCTCCGTCCGCTCGCCGGCGACCAGCACCTTCCAGCGAATCCCTTTTCCCGCGGCAAGGCTGGCGTCTTCGCCGCCTTCCCACTCGAGATCGGCCTGGTCGACAATCGCAGGTCTCGGTGCGAACAAGGGAAAGTCCGTCGACCCGCCGCCGGGCCAGCGGACCTCCTGGTCCGGTTCGTCATGCACGATCGCGTAAGCATCCATGGGGTCAGGCCATTAGTGTCCGGTGAAGTTATCGAACAGATTCAATTGGTTATCGCGGTCGGGATTTTGGTTTCGAGGTGCGGTTGAGCCAAGTGCTTGTTTCAGGGGGATTTTTTCGAAGGGCATGACGGAGAGGACCTGTAGCATTCTGTAGAGTTGGGTATCGAGTTCGAGCTTTTTTCGGATGATCGCAACCAGGACGTAGACGGACACGGCGATCCAGAGCTGGGTCTTGACGGCGTTTTCCGAGGTGCCGAAGAAGCGCTTGATACGCAG
>MPNF01000567.1 GCA_002238885.1 Alphaproteobacteria bacterium bin95
GGTCGAAGGAATAGTTGTCCTTCATCAGGAACTCGCGCCCGCGCATCACGCCGAAACGGGGCCTGACCTCGTCCCGGAACTTCCACTGGATGTGGTAGAGCATCTTGGGCAGGTCGCGGTAACTGCGGATATGGGTCGCGAAGATCTCGGTGATCTGTTCCTCGTTGGTTGGCCCGTAGAGCATGTCGCGATCGTGCCGGTCCCGGATGCGCAGCATTTCCGGGCCGTAGTCGTCATAGCGGCCCGAGCGGCGCCAGAGGTCCGCCGACTGCACCGTCGGCATCAGCACTTCCTGGGCCCCCGCCCGGTCCTGCTCCTCGCGGACGACCTGTTCGATCTTCTTCAGAACACGAAAACCGAGCGGCAGCCACGAATAGATGCCGGCAGAAGCCTGCTGGACCATGCCCGCGCGCAGCATGAGGCGGTGCGAGACGATCTGCGCCTCCGCGGGCACGTCCTTCAATGTCGGCAGGAAAAGACGGGTGCGGCGCATGGGCAGGAAGCTCGATTCACGGTCGCGGAATGCGGCGCCAATCTACCGCGTCCGCTCGGGCATTCAACAGTCTGTTGGAACGCCGGTCTTGCGCATCCAGGGCGGGGCGAGACCGGCAATCCGGGCGTGCACCGGACAGCCTGGTTCGTGCGCGCCGGGCAGATAGCCCGTGCTCATGAGGAACTCGCCCACGATCTCTCCGCCCATGAACTTGAAACTGCTCTTGAAAAGCCTGACCCAGTCTTCCTTCGGAAGCGGATGATGCTTGTCGAGCCAGGAGGCAAAGGAGCCGTATTCGTCTTGAATAGCCACGACCCGGCGCGCGTTCTCGATGACGGCAGCCACCTTCAGGCGGTTGCGGATGATGCTCGCGTCACCGAGCAGCCGCTTCCGGTCGTCGTCGTCAAACCTGGCGACCACCTTGGGGTCGAAGCCACGAAATGCGTCGAAGAAAGCCTCCCGCTTCTTCAGCACTGTCAACCAGGAAAGGCCCGCCTGGTTGATCTCCAGCGCCAGCCGCTCGAACAGCACGGCGTCGTCGCGCGTCGGAAAGCCGTATTCGTCGTCGTGGTAGGGGCCATGCCAAGGATGGCCGGGGGCGGTCGTGCAATAGCTCATCGCGGCATCACGGCTTGCGGAATGTAAACCATTCGCTGTCGATCAGCAGGAAAACGAGAAGAGTAAGCAGGCTGGCGATCACCGTGGTCACAGCCGCCTTGAGGCCGAGCCTGGTCCTCTCCGGCGCCCCGGGGTCGTTGCCTCGCTCGACCTCCCCCGCCCGCCGTACACCGACCGGCAGCGTCATGAAGAACACCAGCCACCAGACGATGACAAAGACAACAACGCCGGAGAGCCAGGACATCAGGCCTGCTCGATCTCGATCAGCGTGCCGCAGAAATCCTTTGGATGCAGGAACAGGACCGGCTTGCCATGCGCGCCGATTGCCGGCTCCCCGTTTCCCAGAACCCGGGCACCGGCTTCCGTCAGCCGGTCCCGCGCA
>MPNF01000568.1 GCA_002238885.1 Alphaproteobacteria bacterium bin95
CCGGCGCGGCCCATGTCGAGAGGAAAACGCGGCGTGCCCCGACCGCAGATTCAGCCTGAAGCTGTCTCCAGCGCAATCACATCCTGAAGCGCCGCCAGCCGGCGGTCGAACGTGTAAAGCGCATCGGCGCCCGACCGCCGCGCGGCGGCCGCGATCATCCGGTCCGCGAAACCGACGCCGCCCCTGCGATATCCATAGGCCGCGCGGATAACGTCATCTCCTGCCTCAAAACGGAGCGCATCGCCCGATACCAGCTGTTCCAGCGCGGTCGCAATCCTGTCGCGGGAAAAGCCGTAACTCCGCTCGAGCACCCAGACCACCTCCAAGGTGACTTCCCTGCAAACAAAGCCCGGCCGTTCCGGCGTAAGTTGCTCGAGCAGAGAGCGGGCGGCTTCCACCTGCTCCCGGTCGTCATCGATCAGAAAGCGCAGCAGAATGTTCGAATCGAGCGCAATCAACCTTCGCTTGCCCCTTCGGCGATGGCGCGGTCCATATCCTCAAGCGTCACTGGCGGACCGTCATATGCGAGCATGCCGAAAAGTTCCGAAAGCCGTCTGACAGGCAACAGGCGCACTTCGCCATTATCCATGATGACATAACGCACACGGTCCCCGGACGAGACCCCCAACGCCTTCCGGACCGCCTTCGGCAAGGTTGTTTGCCCCTTGGAAGTTATAGCGGACTCGATCATTGCAGATTTCTATTTTCCCATTTTTCGACATACTTCCTTACTTAATTCAAATTCGCAAGGAAATTATCAATAGCCCCGTTGTCGGGCTGTTCCCGAGTCTCGACGGACGGGGAAGTCCGCGGACGGTCCTGGATGTTCCATCACGCGCCGCCGGCGAAGGAGGAGCGGAAGGCCCAGCGGGTGGTGCGCATCTCGATGAAGGCGAACAGCGCATACATGGCGATGCCTTCGATGGCGAGCGCGATCAGCCCGGCGAAGACGAGCGGCATCTGGAAGTTCGTGCCCGCGACGCTCATCAGGTAGCCGATGCCGGAGTTCGCGGCGATCGTCTCGGAGACGACCGAGCCCACGAAGGCAAGCGTGATCGCGACCTTCAGCGAACCGTAGAAGTAGGGCTGTGCGCGGGGGATGCCGACCTTGAGGATGATGTCCAGCTTGCGCGCTCCCAGCGCCCTCAGCACGTCTTCCAGTTCGGGCTCCGTGGTGGCGAGCCCGGTCGCCACATTCACCACGATGGGGAAGAAGGAGATCAGGAAGGCGGTCAGGATTGCCGGGATCTCGCCGATGCCGAACCAGATGACGAGGATCGGCACGACTGCGACCTTGGGAATGGAGTTGAAGCCGACCATCACCGGGTAGAGCCCCCGGTAGATAGCCCGCGACCAGCCCACGATCATGCCGAGCACGACGCCGAACGCGACCGCGATTGCGAAACCGGCGAGCGTCGTCCACATGGTCGCCGCCGAATGCCGGAGCAGCGGTTTCCAATGCGTTACCGTGGCCTCGACTATGGCGG
>MPNF01000569.1 GCA_002238885.1 Alphaproteobacteria bacterium bin95
GCGGAAACCGGCGACATCGGGCATGGCGGGTCGGGGGCGCCTCCTCGGCTGGCGGTGCGAAAGCACGGTTCAGGCCTCGAACAATCGCAGGAAGAAGGACACTCTTCCAGCCCGGCGGCTTGGCGGCGAAACCCCCGATGCCCTAATGTCCCTGTAGAACCGCCGGCTCCGGGCCGACGACCGCTTCGCCAGCAGGAGGAGGATCGATGTCCGAAGGAATCGCTTTCATCGACGGAGAATACATGGCCCCGGAAGAGGCCAGGATATCGATCTTCGACACCGGATTCGTCTGGGGGGACTGCGTTTACGACGTGACCTCCACCTGGAACCACTGGTTCTTCATGCTGGACGAGCATCTCGAGCGGTTCCAGCGCTCCTGCGAAGGGTTCCGGCTGGAGAACCCCTATTCCTTCGACGAGATGCGCCGGATCTGCGCGGAATGCGTGGAGCGGACCGGGCTCCCGAACACCTATGTGAAGATGCAGATCACGCGCGGCGTGCCGCCGATGGGCGTCCGGGACCCGCGCGGGTTGAAGCCCAGCGTCGCGGTCTATGCCATCCCCTATGTCTGGATATGGGGCGAGGACAAGTGCCGCAACGGCGCAACCCTCTTCGTGAGCGGTGTCGAGCGCGTGTCGTCGAAGGCCATCGACCAGCGCTTCAAGAACTACAACCGCGCCGACCTCGTGCAGGCGCGGCTCGAGGCCTACGACAATGACTGCGACGACGCCATCCTCGCCGGGCCGGACGGCTACCTCTCGGAAGGGCCGGGCTTCAACCTATTCGTCGTGAAGGACGGCAGGGTGGCGAGCCCCGACTACAATGTGCTGGAAGGGATTACGCGGCGGTCGGTGCGCGAGATCTGCGAGCGCGAGGGCATTCCTTTCGAGCTGCGCAAGATCCGGCCCGAAGAACTGGAGGAGGCAAGCGAGGTGTTCACCAGCACCACGGCGGGCGGGGTCATGCCGATCACCGGGGTCAACGGCAAGCCCATCGGCAACGGCCATGCCGGAATCGTCACGAGCCGCATCCAGTCGATCTACTGGAGCGAGCGCGAGGCGGGTTGGCACGGCGTCAGGCCCGCCGACATCCTGGCGAACTGACCGGCATGGAGGGCATTTCCCGCTCGGTGAGCGACTATGACGAGGCGTTCGATGTCGTCGTGGTCGGCTATGGCTTCGCCGGGTCCGTCTCGGCGCTGGAAGCCGCGCGCGCCGGCGCGCGGGTGCTGCTGATCGAGAAGACCGGCGTGCCGGGCGGCATTTCGATCTGCTCATACGGCGCGGTGCGCTGCGCTCTCGATGCGCAGCAGGCCCACAGCTACCTGGCCGCGACCAATGCCGGGCGGACGCCGGATGCCGTCACGCGCACTCTCGCAGAGGGAATGACGCTGCTCGAGCCCTATGTGCGCGACCTCGCCCGGGTGAATGACGCGGAGATCGGCACCACGGTCGTGGCCGGCAAGGTCGGGGGCAACTACCCCCTGC
>MPNF01000570.1 GCA_002238885.1 Alphaproteobacteria bacterium bin95
TTGCAGAGCCGTCACGTCTGCGATGACGAAATGCTCACGATGGCTGCGGGGACACGATGACGCTCCGGCTGCGCGGACCGAAGTGCCCGAACCTGCGGAGCTAAGGCAGGATATCGAGAAGCTGAGTCACTAGTGTCCGGTTGAGGCGGAGGATTTCTTGAGAAAAGGTATTTGGTATCAGGCTGTTATGGAAGATTTCAGGTGGTGTCGATTTTTTGCCGGCCCGGCGGCTGCGTCCAGGGGCATTCGGACTGTGAGTTCCGGGACATGGTTCATGCTGGTCGTTTCCTGCGGAGGAGCGGCCATGTCGGGACGAACCCTTTTTGCTCAGACGATGGATTTCCTGCCCTGGACCACATTCGAGCGGATTGTGGTCCGTTATCGGGGGAACCACCGTGTTCGGAGCTTGCGGTGTGCGGAGCAGTATCGGGCCATGGCGTTCGCGCAACTGACCTGGCGGGAGAGCCTGCGCGACATCGAGACCTGTCTCAAGGCGCAAGCGGGCAAGCTCTACCATCTTGCGCCGCCGTTGACAGCGCTCATGTCCTCGCTGGAGAGAGCCATCCCCGGCTCGGAGAGTCGGGCAAGCGCACGGAGCCCAGCCCAGTATCTAGAAACCTCCCGTTCGTGCAGTCCTCGCAACGTTCCTCTCCGGTCTGCCCTCGATCCGACCCTGTCGTAAATGCAGCGCCTTCAAAGCAAGGACGGCAGAATTACGGCCTGCCGACAACACTGCGAACACGGCCGGCATGGGGAAGGCCGGTCCTGCCTTGATTGGGTTCACCGCCGACGCCCATATCTGCCGGGGACGCCGGTTTGCATTGGAGGGATGGAAAGCCGATCTCGGGTGTCATGGCTCTCCGGTCGGAAGTGGACGGGCGAGGTGCTGCCCAAAGCCGCCCCCCAGCCCCTGACCGCCGGATTAGGCACTGACGCGAATGATGTTCGGCGTCAGGTCCGGAAGGGCAAGCCGGAATCTATCGGAGAGGTCAATTCAGCTTATTGTGGATGCGGAACCGAACTCACCACAATATGTGGTGTTGTCTGGTCCAGGAGATTGAACGAACCCGCTTTCGCGGGATTGGTAAAGAGATAGCGTGAAGGTCTCCTGAAGGTGCGATCGATGTCGATCTCGTTCGCGGTGCAATCAAGAGAATCATGAAGGGCGGTGAAGCTGCCTTTAATCTCAGGAAAGAAAAATAAGGATTCTGATCATTAGTGTCCGGTGAAGTTATCGAACAGATTCAATTGGTTATCGCGGTCGGGATTTTGGTTTCGGGGTGCGGTTGAGCCAAGTGCTTGTTTTAGGGGAATTTTTTCGAAGGGCATGACGGAGAGGACCTGTAGCATTGTGTAGAGTTGGGTATCGAGTTCGAGCTTTTTTCGGATGATCGCAACCAGGACGTAGACGGACACGGCGATCCAGAGCTGGGTCTTGACGGCGTTTTCCGAGGTGCCGAAGAAGCGCTTGATACGCAG
>MPNF01000571.1 GCA_002238885.1 Alphaproteobacteria bacterium bin95
GCAGGGGACACGCGGTCTCGCGCGGCTGGACGAAGGCAACAGGCGGCGCGCCGAAGGGAGTCACCTGGCACTGGACCGCGACACACGACCTCGCAACCTGCGACCGGTTGCTGGGCGGCGCGGAAGCGGAGCGCAAGGGGCAGGCCTCGGCCCACTACGCCGTCGGACGCAGCTTCGCCGAAGGCGTGTCGCGCTATGTCTCGCTCGCGAACCGGTCCTGGCATGCGGGCGTCGAACAGAAACTGCGCTGGGACGGCCGACCCTCGACCGTCCGCACCAAGGGCGCCCGCGCCTGCATCGGCATCGAAACGGTGAATATCGGCTATGCGCGCGACGGCGTGCCGGCCGGCGCGGACTGGATAGAGGCCGCGACACCCGACGGCCGCCATGTTTACCGGGTCGAGCCCTGGACGGAGGAGCAGATCGCCATGATGGCAGCGGTGGGCAGGGAGATCGTCGCGCGCTGGCCGGGGATCGGGCCGCGCGATCATCACGGCCATCACGACCTCTGCCCGAGCTGGAAGCAGGACGTGGTGGGATTCCCCTTCGCCCGGGTGCTGCGCGAGATCTATGACGACCCGGCCCTGCCGGATGTGTGGTCGGATGTCTGGCTGCCGGAAGGCCGCCAGCGGGCGCTCGCCCGCCTCGGCTTCGCGCCGGGCCCCCTGGACGGCGTATGGGGCCCACGCTCCGACGCCGCGCTCCGCGCTCTGCAAGCCGCCGCCGGCCTCGACGTCAACGGCTGGTGGACCACATGGGTCTCATGGGCCGTCCACGACATGGAGGAGGCCGGGACCAGGTAGCGCCTGTCAGAACGGGACGCCGAGGGCTTCTGACAGGAAACGGACGAAAGGGCCTCCGGAGCGTGCAATGCCGGTGAAGCGATCCAGGAAATCGGGCGCGATGGCGTCGGCCTCCGAAACTTCGGCCCTGGCGATGAAGTCCTTGCGCTTCAGGTCCTCGATCAGCGGATGGTCCGCGTCGTAGCCGCGCGGCGGGCGCTTGAGCGACTCTCCCATCAGCGCAAAGGTCTCGCAGAACGAGGCGCCGGTGACGCGCCTCCACACCCGGGGCCGCCCGGCTATGGCGTCCCGAATATGCCCCACCGCCTCGCCGCCTGGCCGCCAGATGCCGCAGCCCGCGAAGCAGCGGCCCGGCTCCAGGTGCAGGTAGAATCCGGGCGCATGGGCGTCCTTGCCGGCGGCGTGGCGGAAATGCGCGCCGACATTGGTCTTGTAGGGCGTCTTGTCCCGCGAGAAACGGGTGTCGCGGTAGATACGGAACAGCGAGCCGCCGTTCGCCCTCGGATCGGCGCGGAAATGCGGACTGATCGCGGCCAGCGGCTCCCCAAAGGCGGCGATGAAGTCCAGCATCGGGTCGCGCACCTGCCCGACATAACGCTCCCGGTTCGCCTCGAACCAGCCCCGGTCGTTGTTCTCCTTCAGCTCGCGCAGGAAGTCGAACAGCGCGGGCGGGA
>MPNF01000572.1 GCA_002238885.1 Alphaproteobacteria bacterium bin95
GCGATGGCGCATCCGCGGTGGGCAGGCCGTCCTCACCGTCCGCGCCCTCATCAAATCCGGCCGTTTCGACCGCGCATGGGCCGGCCTCATGGGCGATGCCGATACCCCGGCAAACGACAATAACCGCGCCAGCTACGCTACCAGGCGCGCGGCATGAACCGGATCAGCCGAGCGACCCCAGCATCGCCATGCCAGATTCACACCCGTTGGAAACGGTCATCCTGCCGGCGTCCGGATCGACCCCGCTCCTTGAGTCCCAGCGTTTCAGATGGGGCGCCGTTACCCTTGCTTCCTCACCGTCATGGTCGGCCTTTGCCGACCATGACGGAAGGGGAATAACGCCCGACAACGCGTCAATCCAAATTCAGATACTCTCCCTCCTTGATGAACCACGCTGCGACGTAATCGAGCGTGCCGCCGCCCTTTCCGAGCGCCGCGATCCCACGCACCTGCGCGCGCTGGTCCGCCGTCTGGTACTTCATGCCCACGAAGGGCGGGTTGCCCAGTACGAAAGAGCAATCGCCCGGCGGCAGCAGACCGGACCAGTCCGTTTTCAGCGCGTCGCCGTGGACGATGTACGGCGACTTCTCCAGCGGAATGCGAACGAAGGTCTGGCCGAAATCAAGGCTCAACCGATTGTTCATGATGTGGTTCATCATCCACATCGCGGTCTCCGCGATGCGGGCCGGGAACTCGCCAAGCTCGATCCCGTAGAACTGGTCCGCGTCCACCACTGACTGCCACGCCGCATCGAGCACCGCCTGACCAGTCGCGGCGGTTGCGTCCCGTATCTCACGGATGATCTCGATTTCGAGCGGCCGCAATTCCCGGTAGGCGATAATGAGGAAATTGCCGCAGCCGCATGCGGGGTCGAAGAACGTCAGGCTTCCGAGCCTTGCCTGGAACTGCCGGAGTGCCGTGAGCGGCCCCGGCCCCGACGCTTGCGCACCCGCTCGAACTCGACGCGCAGGTCGTCCGTGAACAGCGGCTCGATCACCTTGAGGATGTTTTTCTCGGTCGTGTAGTGCGCCCCCAGCACCCGGCGTTCCGCCGGGTCCATGACCGCTGCTCTCCGCTCCGGCCGGGACTCGCAAGTCGCTGCGCTGCGCGGCTCCTGCGCTTTGCAAGTCCCCGAGCGTTGTTCACGCAGGAACCGGCGGCGAATGTCGGCGGGTGAAGAAATGATGACGAACCCCTATATCGCCAGGACCTCGCCGAGGATCGACTGCCTGTCGACGACCGCCACCGGGATGGAGCCAAGAGCCGATGACACTCGACCGCAGGAGATTTCGTCCTGTCGAGACTGCGCCGGAATGGAACGATGAAGTCTTCGATAGCTGTGCGGAACTGACCGGGCTTCTGGAGGCGCATACATACCGGTTCGCCAGGACGATGCCGGGCGCGCCGCATTCCTACACGCTCAAGAGGACG
>MPNF01000002.1 GCA_002238885.1 Alphaproteobacteria bacterium bin95
CGTTGTCGTTCGACGGGGGGAGGAACTCGGGCGAGGCCCAGCGCGTGCGGTCGTTCTTGTCGCGCCAGGGGATGCCGCGCAGGTCGACGGGATCGAGGAGCAGGGCGCGGACGTCGATGTAGCGGCGGCCGGTGGCGGCGGCGACGGCGTCGGCGATGTCGGACTTGCCGATTCCGGGCTGGCCCCAGACCATGCAGGGCTCGCGGGCCTCGACCAGGAGGGAGAGGGTGTCGGTGAGCTCGCTGGGTTTGAGCGAGTAGTCGGCGGAGACGTTGATGGGTTCGGGCATGAAGGGCCTCGCGGTCGGTGTCGGAGAGGGATGGGTGCGGGATGCCGCCCGGGAGCCGGCAGATTGCTGAAATCCGGCTTTCCCAGGCTCGGTGCGGCGAGTGGGCCGGTGGCTAACGTGAGTAGGGAGAGCCGAGATGACGGCGAACCGAGCGCGGTCCGCATGCGGCCAGGTCGTCGTTGAAGTCGTTCCCGCGCGGGATAAGGAGGCGAGAGACGATGCCGGACTTCTCGCAGCGCTCTGCAAGTCGGTCGGCGGCCTGGATTCCGTCGGGATCGTTGTCGCGTGCAATGGCGACGCGCGTGGATGCCGGAGGTGAGAAGGAGCCGACGCCGGCGGCGGAGAGCGCAGCCGCGCCTCCGGCGCCCGGGTAGGCGGTGATGATGGAGAGGACGGTCTCGAGGCCTTCGCCCACGACGAGCGTGCATTTGTGGCTTCGAGGGGGGAAGCGCACGGCGGAACCGAAGAGCCGCCCGAGAGCCTTGCGCGGGTGCTCCACGGGCGCCTTGGCGGGGGCTTCGGGATCGAGCCAGGTGCGCAGCAGGCCGGTGAGCTGGCCGCGCGCGTCGGTGGCGGCGGCGACGAGGGCCGGAAAGGCGCCGGTGAAGTTCTCGTCGCGGTAGTGAAGCTTCGGGTGGTAGCGAAGGGAAGGGAAACGGCAGCAGCGGATGCCGCGCGCCTGGAGATATTCCTCGGCATGGGTGCCGGCGATCGGGCGGCAAGCTCGCCAGAGGCGATCGATGGCGGCGGACGGGCTCTCGTTGGAGGATGCGGGATCGGACCGGCGGCTCGGAGCCGGCAGTGCCAGGAAGGAGCGAGCCTCGGCGAGGGTTTCGCGGAGGGTCTCCGAGCGGGTCCGGTGCTTGATGAGGTCGAGCAGGTCCCCATGATCCCCGGTGGCGCCATCCGTCCATTTCCCGCAACGCTGCCCATGGAGACGGACGAACAGCGATTCGCCGCGCGCGCCGTGGACGTCGCCGGCGATCCAGTAGCGGCCCTGGCGCTGGCCGGCCGGGAGATAATGCCGGCAGACGGCCTCGGCTTGTGCGGCGAGGGCGGCGGCGATCTCGGATGCTGGAGAGGATTGGGCATGCATGGCGGATCTCCCGGGTGAGAGCGAACGCGAAAAACGGGCCGCTGCCGATGCAGGGCCCGTTGATGTGGGGTGGTGCGGTTTGGGAGGCGCCGCGACGCCGGCCGACTATCTGATCGGGACTGGCCGGTTTCGGCGCCCGGCGTTCCTGATGAGGGCGTTGAGAGCCTTCATGGATTCCTTGTGCCTGTTAGCCTCGGCGTCCATGGATTTCTGGAAACGGTCGTCCCGTTTCTCGCCAGCCTCCACCATCTTCCGGATGCCGTGCCAGACGATGCCGACCTGTAAGAGGCCGATGAAAACGCCCGCAACGACAAGGGCCATTGTGGCCAAAGCCGTGGCCGCATCGGGGTGGGTCATCGTCCAGGATATGAGGCCGTGTGCGTCCATGACAGCCATTGAATTATTCCTCTTCGATCGGGGGTTCAAGGGCGTGCGGCCGGCGGGCCGAACCGCGCGCGGTCACCCGACAGACGCTTTCCTGTCTCCTTTCGGTCGGTTGTCGAGGAGCAAGACAACGGCGTGATTCCGAACGAGCTTCCCGTATTATCGGTGGAGGTTGTTCGGCAGTGTCGGAGGCTGCCATGTTGACCCCTGGCCCGGTGCAGTTGCGATGGAGACGATCAACGAGCCGTTGCAGGCCTGCGGCAGTGGGCGGACGCGGAGTGATGCGCCGGAGAGCTTATGCGGACAGTCCGACATTGACGCGTCGCCAGGGCCGATAACGGTCGCCGGTCGGCACGAGGTAATAGCAGGGAACACCCTGTTCGAGCGCGGCGGCGGCTTCGCGTTCGGCAGTCGGTTCATCAGTCACGTTGAACGTGCTGAATACATACCGTTCGTCGCGGGTGAGAAGATTGATTACGACCATTGGGGGTCTCCCAGAGGAGTGGACGCGAAAAACGGGCCGCTGCCGATGCAGGGCCCGTGTTCGGAGAATGATGCGGAGGTTGGAGGCGCCGCGACGCCGGCGGCTTATCTGGTCGGGACCGGTCGGTTTCGACGCCCCGAGTTCCGGATGAGGGCTTTGAGGGCGGTCATGGATTCCTTGTGGCGCTTGGTTTCGGCTGCCATGGCGTCCTCGTGGCGCTTGTCGCGTTTCTCGCTGGCCTCGGTCATCCTGTCGATGCCCCGGGACACGACGCGGATCTGCATGACGCCGATAACGCAGCCAGCGACGACGAGAGCGAAGGTGACGAAGACAAGTGCGAAAGTGACGGTGACCAGGTCGCCGGTGGCAATGGCGGCGGCTGCCTGAGGATCCGAAATGGCAAGTTCTGTGACGTCGGTGAAGAACATGTCGAGCATGTGTTTAGCTCTCCTGCAGCCGGGTTTCAACGAGGCGCGGTCGGCGGGCCGAACCGCGCGCGGTCACCCGACAGGCGCTTTCCTGTCTCCTTTTGGTCGACTGCCGAGGGGCATGTGCGAGGAGCTATTTGGGATGAGCTACAAGCGTTATCGGGACTACTGTTTGGCTGACTCCGGCGCCGTCATGTCGGTGTCCAGGACGACGCTGCGTTCTCTTGCATGGTTGGCAAGGCGGGACAGGTCCGCCTCTATCGTGTCCAGCAGTTCGACGTCCGTTGTCTTGTCCACCATTTCTTTCAGGTTTTGCCAGTGGGCTTCGAAGCGATCCCAGTCGGTTATGGCGGTCATCGAGCGTCTCCGGCGGTTGGCGATGTTGGCGGTGGCTCCTGGTGCGTGAGGCCGGAGCGTGTCAGACGATCTTTCCGTCCGTGCGAAGCCAGCCCCGGGCGCGTGATCGGGACTTGAGGCCGGTTGCGGCCTCGATCTTCCAGCGTCGCGCGCCTTTCGGCCCGCTCTGGTCCGCGTAGATGATGGGGGCGGGGAGGGATCGCGCGGCCTCTTCGGCTTCGGGACGGTTGTCGAAGGAACGGACGGGCACCGGTTTGGCCTGGCGACGCCTGGTGCGACGGCGGGTGGGTTTTGTGGGGGGCATGCCTCTGGTTCCCTGTGCAGGAGGTTGAGGCGCCGGGAGCGGGTGTCCTCTCCGGGCGGCTTTGTCGGACAGAAGCTTTCCTTTCGCTTTCGGACCGTCGCAGCCGGGGACCGTGGTGGAGTGCTTCAGAACCAGCCGCCGGCGTAACCCGAGCTGGTGCCGGGGTAGCGAAGGGCGGCCTTTACGCGGGCGTCGTCATATCCGTCCTCGTAGGATCGGGCGGTGGCCGGGTGACAGAGGCGCGCGACCAGGTTGCCGCGCCAGTTGCCGTTGCGGTACGCAGCGCGGCCCATGCGGCGGGCGCGTTGCAGGTGTTTCTTCGCGGGCGGCGCGCCGGGGGTGCAGGAGTTCATGCTGCTGTTCCTTTCAACGCGACCGGAACGCCGGAGAGGTGGAACGCAGCGCCGTCGCCCCAGTTGTCGAAATGCTCGAAGCAGCAGGGATGCGCGCCCGCGCCGAAGGGCGGTCCGCCTTCGAGATAGAGGAAGCGGCCGTCCTCGAGGCGCATGAAGTCGGCGGTGAAGGCCTTGCAGTCCGGGGAGTGGCGCCGGGGCGCCAGTGCCGGAAACTTGAGGGGTGTCGGCACGGCGCCGATCAGCTTTTCGGTTTCGAGAAGGCAGGCGGCGACGTCATCGCGCACCTCGGGACTGTCCTGGAGCGGCCGTTGCGGGTAGTAGCTGCTGACCCCGACGATCTCGCCGTCTTCGACGAAGACGCGGTATTCGACCGGATAGCCGTCCTCGATGCGCGCCTGCATCCATGGTCTCGACCATGCCGGGATGACAGTGTCGGGATATTCGAGGATCAGATCTGTGGCTCGGAAGTCGTCGATATAGAAGCAGTCGAGCAGATCCCGGTGCCATTCGTGCCTGCCGGTGCCGAGGCGGTATTTCACCTCCGAGCAAGTGCAGCAGTCCCAGCGGATCATGGTGCCGGGTTTCCTGGCGGCCTCGATCTTCGTCCAGAAGGCCCGGAGCGCCCGGGTAGCCTCGTTCTCTTCGGTGCTCTCGGGGTTGTCGATGGCAACGATCAGATGCTCGATCTCGATCTTGCCGATTTCGGTTGCGGGGACGGCGTCAACGCCGGCGGCCTTGCAGACATCGAGCCAGGCGCCGAGCGAGACGGTGTTGAAGTCTTCCCGGTCCTTCCATTCGTCGCGCGGGGGGTTGTCGGCGGCATCGGCCCGGATGGCTTCGGCGATATCGGGGCGGAGTTTCCTGTCAGCCATTCTCATTCCTTTCCGGCGCGGTGGTTTCGCGGGCAACCCGCTTTCCTCCCCCTTTCGGTTTGGGGGCGGGTGACGCCGGCGGGGAAGGGTCAGTCCTGCAGGGAAGGGACGATCCCGATGAGTTTCCGCTCCCATTTAGGACCGGACGCGGTCTCGATCTTTCGGGCCACGATGTGCGGATAGACAGGGATGAGCTTGCGGGCGCGGAGCTCACGCTCGAGGGGCGGGATGAGCCAGGTGTCGGCGAGCACGAGGACCTTGAGAATGCCGGTCCGGCGCGCGGCCATGACGGCGATATCGGCCCATGCGCGGGCGCAGGTTCGGACCTGCTGCTCGTTGGGCGGCTTTTCGAAGTGGATGGTCTTCGCCAGCTCCTTGCGGTCTGTCTCGTCGAGCGCGACGAGGCCGAATTCTGACGAATCGAAGGAGAGGGCGCCTCGCGACAGGGTGAGCACGGGTTCCGGCGCGGCCGGTTCGTCCGCAAGCGGTGCCGGGGATGCGGTGAGTTGTTCGGGAAGCTGCAGGGCAGGGGCGGAGAGCTGGGCCTGGATGTGTTCGCGCAGGCCTCCGGCGCCGAGTGCCATGAGGTCATCGTTGAAGTCGTTGCGCTGCGGAAAGATGAGGCGGGCCGGCCGTCCCTCTTCGCGGAGACGCGCTTCCAGCTTCATGGCGGCCGTGTAGCCGGACTTGTCGCGGTCCACGGCGATGAGGACCCGGCCGATGGATTCGGGAATGGCGATGCCTGGCATTACCGAGGAGGAGAGGGTCGCGATGCCGGCACAGCCCGGGAGGGCCGTCGTGACCGAGAGGACCGTCTCGATGCCTTCACCGACAACGATATCGTTGCGGTCCGCGCGTTCCGGGTGAAACTGGACGCCGTAGCCTTTGGGGGGGCCGAGCATCTTGCGCGGCTCGGGCAGGTTGGCCTTGCCGGTGCCGCTTGCGTCCAGCCAGGTGCGGTGAACGGCGTTGATGGAGCCGTCCGCTCCCTTGATGGCGGCGACCATGGCGGGCGCCCTGGTGACGAAGCTGTCTTCGCGGTAGATCACCTCGGGGTGGTAGCGCAGGGATTCGTGGACGATGTCCGATATGCCGCGGGAGTGGAGGTACATCGCCGCATCGGTATCTGTGAGCGGCCGGCAGCGCTCCCACAGGCGGCGCGCATTGACGGTGTTGGACGAAACCTCGTCGTTATCGTCATTCGCTACAGGTTGGAGCGTCGGCTCGCGGCCGGGCGCGGGTGACGGCGCTTTGGGTTCGGATTTGCGGGGTGGATCCGCGATCCCGAGGATTTGCCGCGCTTCGGCCATGGCGTGTCCGAGCTTGGGGTGCCCGCGAGTATGCCGGATCAGGTCCAGGAGATCGCCGCGATCGCCCGTGGCGGTGTCTTCCCAGCGTCCGACCTTCCTGCCGTTGAGGTGGACGAAGAGGGACTTGCCCGCATTGTTGTGGACATCGCCGACCTGCCAGTAGTTGCCGGTTTTCCTGCCGGCCGGCAGGTATTGCCGGCAGACGGCCTCGGCATGGGGTTTGAGCAGGTCCGAGAGTTGGGCGGCGGAGAGGCGGCTGTCGGTCAGTTTTCTCCTCCCGGGCGCATCAGGCGCTCATGGAATACTGTTCTTCGGTCTCTTCCGAGCGTCGCCGGTCGGCGGTCAGCGAGGACTTGGACGCGACTGGCGCCTGGAACCGGGTGTCGCGCAGCATCGGGACCGCGGTTTCGCTGAGGACACCCATGCTGTCGGCCCGGGCAAGGTGGGGCGCAAGAGCGGGGTCTTTCTTGGCTGCCTCGTACTCGTGCAGGGCATGATCGGCCTCGGAGCGCCAGCTCTCGAACTGAGGCGCTTCCTGGACGGGTCTGCCTGCGCGGTCGGCCCAGGCCTTCATGGTACAGAGGGCCTGGCTGGCGTCGGCGATGTCTTTTGTGGCGGCCTGGGCGCGGGTCATGCGTTTGTGGCTGTCGTCGAGCGCAGTGCGCATGTTGGTGAGCCTGTCGAGAAGATCGGGGGCATGCCTGCATTCGTCGAGGGCTTTGGTCACGGCAGTCTTCAGCTCGTCGAACTGCGGCGCATACGGGAGAAGGGCCGGATCGCGGTCGACGAAGGCAAGGGCGCGGTCATAGACCTGCGAGAGCGGCTGCAGCGAGGGCGTGTAGACGCCCTGTCCGGATGACGGGACCGGGTATTCGGCGCTCGGCCGGTGGATGCTGGTCAGCGGAGCGTTCGTGAGTTCGGCGATCTGCGGCGCCATCATGTCGGGCGCCAGGATCTGCATATGCTCCTTGTGCGCCGGGTCTTCGGCCAGCTTGCTCCAGTGCGCGACGGCAGCATCGCGATCGCGAAGCCAGCCGGTGTAGCCCGGCATGGTCTCGATGGTCTGTCCGGGTTCCGGACCCATCTTCTCCTTCAGGTCATCGAGGCGTGCGCCGACATCGTTGAGGCGGGTGTGCGCATCGTGCACAGCGTCGTGTCGGCGGGCCTGGATTTCGAGGGTGTTATGCAGGGCGGTGAGGCGAGCCTGGTGTTCCTGGGGACAGCCGGGGTCGGCGACGGCGGCGGCGACGAAATCGCGAAATTCGCAGAAGCCTTCCTGGTGGGGAAGGTGTTGGAATTGATCTCCGGCCGCCCGGTAGAGGGAGGCGTAGCCGATCTTGATTCGCTGCCAGGTGTCGGGGATTGCGCCGGCGTCTTGCTGCGGGGTGTGCCAGGTCGGGGCATATGCCGAGGGGACGGTGGCGGCAAGAGCCGCATTGGCAACGGTCTCCCGTTGCGCGGTGTCGCCCCTGAAGGCGTTGTCAAGCTCGAGGTAGCCGCGGCGCCAGCCGCAGAGTGTGGCGCCGGCCCAAAGGACAGAGTCGGGGAGTTCCGGCAGGGCGGTGTTCCAGCTCGTGAACCTGTTAGGATCGGGCCGGAGAAGCGCAAGCTGAATGGCGACGCCGGCGCGTTCGATAAACGGAACTGTCGGGTTGATGCTCTCTTCCGCGGAGATGATTTTCTGCGTCTGCTCGAGCCAGCGGTCTGCAGCGGGATTGGGGCCGGTCTCGCTGGCGGTGGCCGCGATCCGCTCGGCGAGTGCGGCTGGCGACTTGCCTTCGGCGGCCGGCCAGCGCAGGCAGGACATGGCGGCGTCCCAGAGACGCCGCTGGTCGTTCGCGCTCGGTTGTGCGGGCATTCCCGCGCTGCGGGGAATCCAGGGGAGGGAGAACCAGTCCGCGTTGCTGTTCGCCGGGTCGGAGATCGGTCTGGACGGATGAGCGTTGAGCACGTTCCGCAGGACTTCCGTCCAGCGTTCGTCCTTCGGCAGGGTCGCGGCGGCCATGGACAGGGCGCCCTGGATGGCATTGAGGCGTTCGGGCAGCTGCAGGGCCGGGATGTCGGAGGTGGAGGCGGGTCGGCCAGCACCCGCTGTGGCGAGGTCGGGGTTAACTGCGATCTCGACGGCCGGCAAGGTGACATTACCGAATTGGGCGGCCATTGCGGGGAGGCGGGTCTTCTGCTCTTCGGAGGCGACTTCCATTCCGGTGATGGCTGAGAGCGGGATCGGAGAGCGCCAGGCGAGAGGGGTGGCCGCGTCCGCTTCGGCGCCGGCGGCGGCCAGTTCCCTTCGCAGCGCCGGGAAGGGAAACTTCCCGGGGTCGAAGGTAAGCCGGACGGGTATGGGGTGATCGCCGGCAGCGAGGTCTTCAGAGACGGAGCCGTCGCGGGCAAGGAGGAACGACTTTCCTTCCAGGGGGCGGAGCCAGCCGTCCTGGGCAGCTTCGAGGAGGCGTCTGTGGTTTGTGACGAGCCCAAGCGATGCCGGCAGCTTTGCGTCAATCGTCTCGGCAGCGGTTGCCCGGGCAACTGCTTTGTTGTCGTGGGCGGCGGCCGAGGCGTTCCCGGCGGTCTCCAGAAACTCGCGACGGGTCACAATCCGGGGCGATGTCGGTAGTGCCTCGGCGGATTCGGCTGTGCTTGCCCGGTTACGGTTTGCGTTCGCCCAGGCGGCCGCGCTTGCGAGCACGTCGCCGTGACAGGGCTGGGGGGCGCAATGACAGGCGAGGTTCTTGCCGTGCAGTTCGGCAAGGTCGTCCTTCGATATCTCGCCGGTGCGGATGCTGTTCCAAAGGTGATCGCGGTATTTGGAGATCACGTCTTCGCGGGTTCCGTCCGGGCCTATGCGAAAGGGGTTCCCCCATCGCGTCCGGCGGTCGATCCGGATGGCGTCGGGCGGTGCATTCCTGAGATGCAGGACCCGGGCCATTCCCTCTTTCCGGCCGGCTTCGTGCGTGTTTGAGGCATCGGTGGCGGCGCGGTGGGCGTCGGGTTCGGTGCGGTCCTTGCCGGCAGAGACGCCCTGTCCGGCTGTCAGTGAACGTCGGAGTTCCTGGAGGCCTTTCCAGGCTTCCTCCATCGTCATGCGGCCCAGGTTGAAGATGGGAATGCCGTGTTCTATGGCGATGCGGAGGCCCTGGGCGGTGCCGCCCTGGAGCTTGCCGCCCTGGGTGTAGGCAACAACGGCGTCGACCGGTTTGTCGAGGTTGCGGCCGAGAACGATCAGGCCGTTTCGAGCATGCAGTTTGCGCATTCCGGGCTTGCATCTTTGCCAGTTCGGGTGGAAGCGTTCTGCAAGCTCCAGTGATTGCCGCAGGCGGTCCTGGGGGATCGGATGGCAATCGGGTCCGGAGAGGTCGTTGTAGCCGGGCCAGGGAAGCCAGATTGTGCGCTGGTCGACCGGGGTGCCGCTTGCGAAGGCGGTGTCGGAGCCGTCGGCGCCTCCGGAAGAGAGATGCCAGCCGTCTGCGGCCATGCGGCGGGCAAGTTCCTTCATGTCCGCGAGGACGGATGGGGGCATCGGCTCCTTGTCGTTGCCACGGGACCCGATTCCGGCCCAGCTGAGCATGGGGGTTTCGGTGGTGGCCGCAATGCTCGGTGCGGCGGCCTCCGGCCGCGAAGCGGCGTTTGCCGCGGGCAGAGCGGTTTCTGCTTCGCCAGGGTCGGAAGACCGGGAGGGTGCGGCGGCCTGCGCCAGCGCAGTTGGCGTTGCGGCGTTGGCAAGGGCGGGGAGGTTCGTGAGGACGCGGTCGACGTGAGGGGTCATGTCCGGGTCGGCGCGGAGCCGTTCGACTTCGGCCAACGTGCGATCCCGTGCGTTCAGCCAGCTTTCGTAGTCGGGATCGTCGGCGGTCCGGAGGCTCTCGCCGCGGGCGGTGCGGAGGCCTTCGAATTCCTCCAGGCTCTGGCGGATCTCGATATGGAGGTCGGCAACCTGTGCGCGGCGCGCGTCGATGGCTGTCAGAGCCGTGCGGAAGTCCGCCAGCTGGCTTGTGTATTCGGGATACTCGTTCTCGTCGCGGAGGAGGTCCTGCACCTCGTCGAGGAGGAACCCGAATTCGTCCGTATAGGCGATCAGTTCGTGCTGGGCCCCGGCCTGTTCGCATGCGCGTTGGTAAGCTTCGGAGAGTTCGGCGTGCATGAGGTGGCCGGACGCGGACGGGTCGAGGAAGAAGGCATGCAGTTCGGGGTTCATGGCTTGATGCTCTCCGAGGTGATTGCCGGGGACCGGGCCGTGGACCGGCGCGAGGCGAGTGTTTCGACGGTTTGCGCGAGGGCCCGGAGGCGGATCTCCTGCCGGTCGGGAAAGTGGGCCGCTCCGAGCGTTTGGCGGACCAGGCGGTGGAGGGCGTCGAAGCCGTCCTGGCCGGGAATAAGGTTGAAGTCGCCGCCGGCCGCTTCGTACATGCGGCGGTAGTCGGCCTTGATCTTTTCCCAGGTGCGCTCCGGCGTGTCGTGCATGTGCCTGAACCAGCATTCGACGGCGCGGCGGAAGATGCGGTCGAAATCGATGAGGTGAACCTTGTCCGGGGCGGGGCAGGCTCGCTCGCAGTTTTCCGCGAAGGTTTCGAGGATGGCGATGCCGACCCGCGGGGGGACGAGTTCGTCGTCCTCGATTATCTCCATGAGCCGTGAGGCATACGCGGGTGGCTTCCGCTCGCGTATCCATTGTATGCCGGCCCTCGCACCGGGTCCCGGTTCCGGCTCGTCGCCGTCGTGCTGTTGCCGGTCAGGTGAAGACGGGAATGCAGGCGTGTCGTCATCCAGCGGCCTGGGGCTCTCGGCCCAGGGTCCGAAGAAGACAGGTTCGGAATCGGGCTGAAGCTGGATGGCGAGGCGGAGACGCTCGTGGTCGTAGACTTCGAATGTGTAGGTGGAGTTGTATTTGATGAGCTCGCAATTGGTGTCCTGGTACGATTCTTCGTCTTCGGTTTCGTAGTCGATGCGGCGCTGGTTATGGCGCCAGCGCTGAAGATCCGAGAGGCATTCCTCGCGGGTGGCATAGGTGCGGATGTCTTCCGGCGGGTCGATATAGTCCGGGATGCCGGGATCGAATTCGGTCCAGACCGTGGTGAACGGTCGTTCCGGGTCGAGGCGAATATGGTGGGGAAGCGGCATCGGTTCGTTTCCGGAAAGGGGCCTTGCGCGCGGTCAGGCGCTCATGGAGAACGACTCCTCCCGGGAGTCGGCGCGGGCTTCGGCGCGGGCCCGGCGTTGAACGGCGACTTCCTCGGGAGAGGGAGGCTTCTGGAAGCGGTCCTCGCGAAGGAACGAGATAGCGGTCCGGGCGGACTCCTCGGAGGCGCCGGCGCGCTTGAAGTGGGGGGCGAGGCGGAAGTCCTGCAAGACGTCTTCACATCGGGATGCGACACCGTCGGCCTTGTCGCGCCAGGCGCTGAACCCTGGAGCCTCGTGAACGGGCTGGCGGCTCGATTTCGACCAGTTGATGTGCCGGACCAGTTCGTCGGACATGTCGGTGAGGTCCTGTGCGGCCTCGACCGCGGTGACTTTCCTTTGGGCGGCGACTTCGAGCTGGGCGGCCAGGGAGTCGATATGGGCGAGTCTCTCCGGGATGCCCGCGCATGTTTCGCGGGTCTGTCGAAGGGTGAACTGCAGACTGTCGAAGCCCTGCGAATAGGGAAGAAGGTTGGCGTCGCCGTCAACGGACTTCAGGGCGCGGTCGTAGTCTGCGGCGAGCCGGTTCATGGGAGGATTCTGGACCGGCTCGCGGGTTATCGAGAGGACGCTTGGATGAAAGACCGTGGGGATGGCGGGGTCAGCCAGGCGGTCGATCTGAAGCTGGAGGTCCGGGAGGAAGGGCAGGTGCTCGCTGAGAACCGGATCTGCGCGGATCTCCGTCCAACCTGCGATGGCCTCGTTTCGGTAGGCGAGCCATTCGAAGAAGTCGGGCGCATGGTGAGTGGCCCTGACGCCGACGCCGGAGTCTCTGGCTTGTTGCAGGAGTTTGTCGAGGCGCAGGCAGGCAGAGTGGGCGCTTCTGCAGGTGGTGGCGACTTTGGCGCGGTCGTCCTTGCAGGTGTCGAGGGTATGGAGCAGCGCCTTGAGCTTGTCCTCCTGGCGGTCGGGGTAGTGAGCAGTGTCGAGCGCCTTCCAGGTGAGGTCGTGAAGCTCGCTGAAGCCTTCCTGGTGGGCGAGCCCGGCAAGATTGTTGCCGGCCGCTTCGAACAGGGACGCGTAATCGGCCTTGATCGTTTCCCAGGTTTTTTCCGGTGTGTCGGCCATGGTCCGCAAATGCTGTTCGGCCGCGCGCTTGAGGAGGCGTTCGGTCTGGCTGCGGTCGATGTGGCCGCCCTCCGCGCGGGCCCGGTCGCCCATGTCTTCGAATGTCTTGATGATGGCGCGGCGGGTCGCAGGAGCAACTTCGTCGGGGTCGGAGAGGTAGCCCAGGAACTGACCGATGGATGAGGTCTTCTCCTGTGCATACATCCAGACAACGGTTTCACGTCTCGGGTCGCCCGCGTTTTGCGCGATGTAGTCATCGACCGGGATCTGCGACCGCGCTGCGGACGCGCGCGCCCAGGGGCCGGCTTCGCGGTGGCCGAGCCGGTCGATGTCGAGCTGGAGGCGGAGTTCGCCGTTCTCGTACACCTCGAAGGTGTAGCTGTCGTCGTCGCCCTGGTATCCGACGCCGAGATGGTAATAGGGGTCCTGACGGACGAGGCAGGAGTCCTGCCAGCGATGGAGGTCGGCCAGGCAGTCTTCGCGGGTCGGATAGCGGCGGATTTCGTCGGGGTCGTGGAAACGGGTGGCCTTGCGGACCGTGATGAACGGCCTGTCGGGGTCCGGGGTCACGCCTTCGGGAAGCGGCATTTCCGTATCTCCGGTTGGGGTGGGGCCGGTCGGTCAGGCGCTCATGGACCGGCCTTCTTCGATGTTCTCCTGCCGGACCCGCTGATGGGCGATCGGCAGCTCGGGCACGACGGGGCGCTGGAAGCGCTCGTCGCGGAGCAGGGCTACGGCGACTTCGGCCGACTCGGCCGTGGCGCCTGCGCGTTCGAGATGCGCGGCGAGTTCAGGAATGCCGCGCATCCGTGCGAAGCGGGTGACGAGTTCGTCGGCGCTGTCCCGCCACTCCTTGAAGTTGGGCGCCTCGTGAACGGGGCGCGCGGTTTTCGCTGCCCACTGCTGGAAGCCGAGGACCTGGGTGCAGGCTTCGGAGAGATCGCGGGCCGCGGCGCCGGCTTCCGCCTGGCGGTCGCTGGAGGCCTGGAGCTTGCCGTCCAGTTTCTGGAGGTTCTGCACCTGGTCGGGTTGCGAGACGAGCTCGTCGGCGACCTGCCGGACTGTCTGGCGGAGCTCGTCGAAATGGGGCGAGTAGGCGACGAGGTTCGGATCCCGGTCGACGAAGGCGAGCGCGTGCTCGTAGAGATTGTTGACGCGCTCCATGTGCGTGTCGCCGGTCTCGAGTGCGGGATGGAACAGCGACGGCAGGTCGGGATTGGAGAGGCGTTCGATTTCGCCCTTCATGCCGTCCTCGCCGAGCCGGGGCAGATGTTCCGTGAGCTCGGGGTTGCCGGTTGCGTTCTTCCACTGGGCGACGGTCGCGTCGCGGTCTCTCAGCCAGGCGGTGAAGCCCGGGGCGAGCTCGATCGGGCGCCCGGGCTCGGCCGCCACCCACTCCTTCAGGCCGTCCAGCCGGTCCGTGAGGCCTTCGATGCGGCCCTGGAGGAGCTGGACGGTGTCCCGGCGTTCGGCCTGGGTATCGAGGGTCTGCTTGAGGGAGTTGAGGTGGGGGCCATGCTGTTCCGGGTGGTTCCCGGTCGCGATGGCGGTGGTGACCAGTCCGCGAAAATCGTCGAAGCCTTCCTGGTAGGGGAGAAGGTGGGCCTTGTTCTCCGCAGCCCGGAAGATGGCGGCATGGTCTGCCTTGAGTTTGTCCCAGGTGAGGTCCGGGCTCGGGGGCAGGTCCGGCGTCGGCAGTTGCGCGAGTTCGGTGGCGGGATCGATGCGCATGATGCCGATCCTCGACTGTCCGGCCCGCGCGATCATGTCCTCCACGATGGCGCCCCTGTTGCCGAATGCGACGAGGCCCCGGACCGGGAGCCTGTCGAAGATCTTCTCGTTTCGCAGGACTGGCGCCTGTTTGTTGTGCTGAGCGAAGTTCGGCTGTTCGGCGATCTGGGGGACGTTGTTGCGCGCGGCCCATTCGGCGAACAGCTTGTCGTAGCCTTTCGGGTTTCCGCCATGGACCAGGACCGTGTCGGGATATTTGGCGAGCACGTTGTCCAGATTGGCGTCGACCACGGGGCGGAGCGCCTCCTCCTGCTCGGGGGCCAGGCTGCCGCCGGCGGCGACGACATATTGGCCGTTGCGGTAGATGGCTTCGTGCCGGTGCTGCTGGACCTGCTTCAGGAAGCTCTCGGCCTCGAGTGTCGCGAGGGTGTGCGTATGGTCCAGCCTGGCGTAGCCGTCCGGGTTCCAGGGCTGCAGGGCTTCGCGCTGGTAGACTTTTCCGGCCTGGTGGAAGAGCTCCGTGAAGACGTCGCGGCGCATGTCGTAGTTGCGGGTCAGCGCGTCCCTGGTCTCGGGCGCAAGGTCGGTATCGCGTGCAGTATCCCTGGCTTCGCCGTTGAGGCGGCCCAGTTGCTTCCTGAAGACATTGACGACGCCCCAGAGCAATTTCTCGCGTTCGTCGTTGAGCTGATAGCCGTCGGCGGTGACGCGCTCTGCCAGCAGGTTGATGGCGAAGGCCAGGGTTTCCCTGGGCGTCTCGATCCTGTCGTGGCGCTCGGGGTCTGCGGCGCCGGCGGCGGTTGCGGCGCGGACGGTACGGCGCTCGCCGCGGGCGGGATTGGTGTCGCCTGTGTCCAGCTCCGGACGGAATTCGTTGTGGTCGAGCGTGTAGCCGGGCATGAGGCGGCCGCGGGTGGCGTGGAGCTGGGCGGCGCTCTCGATCTCCGCGATGGGGACGCGGGCGGCCCTGGCCTTGGCGACGAGGTCGCCCGGCACACCGGTCCGGGCGCCGGGGAAGACGACGAGGCCGTTGATGGCGGCCCCTTCCTCCTTCAGGCCCTTCTCGCCCATGCCGTGGACGATGCGGGTGTTTCGGGCCATGAGTTCGGCTTTGAGATCCGGGGCATTGAAGTCGGGCTTCACGGCTTCGAGCGGCACGTTGTTCTGGGTCGCCCATTCGGCGGCATGGCGATCGGCGCCGTTCTTGTTTGCGCCAGTGACGACGACGAGGTCGGGGTGGTCGCGGAGCAGCCGGGAGAGGGTTCCCCAGACGAGAGCGTGCCCGGGGCGCTGTCCGGAGACGACGGCGATGCGGGTGCCCTCGGCGCGTTCGAGCCAGGTGCGGGCCTTGAGGTGGTCGGTGAGCGATACCTTGGGCGCGCGGGCCGGCTCGGTAAGCGAGAAGGTGGACTTGTTGGATTCGCGCGCATGCCAGGCGCTGCCGGTCAGCGTCTCGTAGGCGATGGCGGCGGTATTGGTGAGGCGGTCGAAGGCGAGCCCTCGGTCGTAAAGGTTCCGGGTCTCGTCAGTCTTCTGTGTGAGTTCGGTGTCGCGGATGTCGGATCCGTCCTGGGTGTGGATGAGCTCGCGGATTTCGCGGGACATGTTGTCCACGCGCTTGTGCAGGCGTTCCGACTGGGCGTTGAGGAGATGGACGAAGCCCCAGAGAATCTGGTCGCGATCTTCGGCGAGCGGCGAGCCGTCGGGTGCGAGCCGGGTCGCTATGATATTCATGACCTCTTCGACGGCGGTGTGCGCGTCGTCCTGGTCGTAGACAGCACGGTTGTCGGGCTCGCCGCGCCCGGGCCCGAGGCCGAAGATGCGGGCCTGGTTCATCCAGTCGCCGACGTCGGAGCTGTGGTCGGTCAGGGCGCGCTCGGCTGGGTCGATATCGTCCTGGTCGTAAGGATTGTGTTCGTCGACGTCCGGCCCTGCTCCTACCGGTCCGAATTGCTCGAATTCTTCCGGGTCTTCAATTTGGAAGGGATCGTTATCAATGTTGGGATTATCCATGGTTCGATCTCCCTGGGGCCGTTCGTATCAATTATAGGAATCGAGTAGAGGGTAGCTGTCAAGAATCGATGGAATTCGATTGACGGAATTATTAGATTTGGGGCTTAGTGATTGTACCGACTTAGATACGGGGAGAAGTGGAATGGTTGGTGAGCATATGAACGGGGAAGATGCCAACTTCGATCTTGGAAAAGTTCAAACCGTCGACGATGTTAAAGATGCGGTCGATTCGATGATCGATGCAACATTCGGTGTTATGGCGGAAACGGGCGGGGAAGTTACGAATGAGGACAGGGGGCCGGTGCTGCTGGATATCGTGAACATGTTCGACGAGCGGGTGCAGGCCCTGGAAGGAGTACAGGGGGAGGTTGCGGAGGGGATCGACAGAGCGGCGCTGCAGGCGAGCCTGCATAGATGGGCGGCCGCGCGCGATCGGGCGGTGGAGCGGTATGAGGGCGAGACGGGAGTGACCTGGGAGCGCGCAGGAGGGTGAACGGATGGCCGGGTCGTGTCGGGACCCGGTCGAGCTGCAAGAAAAAGCCCCGCGGGCCGTAGAGGCCGGCGGGGCTTTTTGCTGTTGAAGGGTGGGGTGTCGATCAATTGAAGAGCAGTGGCTGGCCTTCCATGGAGGCAGTCATGAGGGCAGTCCAGATATCGCGGGACATGCCGAGCCTGGCGTTCAGCTTGTCGCACAGCCTTTCGGCGTCTTCGAGGCTGCGGGTCGAAAGGCTGGTGGAGATATAGCCGGGGTGTCCGAGGAAGACGATCCGGATTTCCTGCGGTTCGTCGGGAAAGTCGTAGGCGGGGCAGAAGGCGTAGGTTGGGTTGGCCTCGATCTGTTGCAGACTCATGGCGCGGGTGCTTTTCGGTTCGGTGTGGGGGAGGAGGGGCGGCGTCCTTTCGTTGAGCTGGGGTTTCCGGATTGCTGGCCTGGAAGGGGCCGGCGGGCGAGGAGTGGTGGAAGCCGGGCAGCGTTCTTGTGCGATCGGTCGCGACGTGAGCGCGTTGGTTTCCTCAGCTTTGCGTCGGCCAGGCGCGATTGCAGCGGGGCGGCAGGAGGTTGTGCGGCGGGCGGCGTAAACCGGGCCGGGTCACCTGCGGTCCAGGGGGAGACGCCGGCCGTTGAGCTGTTCGGCTTTGTTGGCGGTGGGGCGGCGGGGTGAACTCGCGGAGGTCAGGACAGCGAGGTTACTCGTCTGCTCCGCCCGGTTCGGGCGATGCCCCGGAAGCCTGCAGATTACGGGCGATGATGTAGCGCTCGATGAAGTCGAGCTTGCCGAGGACCAGACCCTTGAGCTCGGCCTGAGCAGTCTCGAGGGCGCGGAGGCGTTCGTCGAAGCCGTCCATGCGCTTGCCGAGGCTGTTGTTGACGTCATCGATGCGCTTGCTGAGGCTGTCGTCGACTTTGCTGATGCGCTTGTCCAGGCTGTGGTGGCCTCGCAGCATCAGGCCTGCGAGCGCTACGCCGACAGCGACGATGGCGATCATCTCGGGGCTCATGGGGGATTCCTATCAGGTTAGGGGTTGGAGGTCCATCAGGGGAGTTCCCGCGCCGGGGCGGTTCGGGGTTGCCCGGTTTGCAGGAACGGGGGAAGGCCCTGCCCGGAATTTCGGCATGTTGCCATCTCCGGCTTTGCTTCACTTCGGGTAGGGCGCTGGCGATGCTTGCGGTCTTGGGTTGCGGTGTTGCTAGCCGGCGAGCGGCCAGCGGTTAAAGATGCGGTCCAGGACGTGCGGCGCCGTAGGAAAGACGCGGGCACGCCAGTTGATGAGTTCGATGGTGCAGCCGAGCTGGCGGAGCGTTTCGGTGTCGGTGTCGTCGGGGCCTTCGAGCTCGACGCGATCGTCGCCCGAGATCGAGCGGCGGGAGAGGCGCCATCCGTTGGACAGGGGGAGGGCGGTGCCCCGGTTCAGGACTGCGTCGTAGGCCTCTTCGCCCGTGAGCTCGGTAGTTCCTTCGAGATTGAAGGCTTTCCTGACCTTGCGCACCTGGTCGGCGTCCAGGACCCGGCCGATGAGCTGTTCGCCGTCGTCGGTCGTGAGGCGCCGGACGCGCATGTTGTCGTCGGGGAGCCGGTTCCAGATGGGCAGGAGCAGGCCCGAGGTGATCCAGAAGCGGGAGTCGGTGTGGCTCGGGAGGCCGGCAAGTTCCCGCTCCCAGTGGGCGCGCCACGGGGCTTCGTCGGAGAGCGTCCAGTTGGAGGCCTGGAGATCGGCGTAGGGGATGGTTTCGTGGCTTGCCGGCCTCACCAGGCGGACGCGCCGCTGGACGCCTCCGTCGTCGAAGAGGCGGGAGGGGGCGGGAAGTATGAAGGCCGCGCGCCCTGAGCGGGTATTGATGACGAGGCGGGGCTTGCCGTCGGCGTCTCCGTATCGGCTGGCGGTGTCGATGGCCTCGTCGGCGGGGAGGGGGACGAGGCGGTTGCGCCGGGCGATCTCGACGAGCTCGGTGACAGCGGAGGAGCGGGGATGTTCGAACAGGGTCTCGCGGGCGGTGATGGCGAGCGAGTCTGCGCGGACGGTCTCGACACCGACCTCGTACGTGCCGGCTTCCCTGGCGCGGTCGATATTCTCGTCGATGCGTGCTTCCAGTTCCGTGAAGAGTTGGTTCTGCTCGTCGATCGGGAGCGCGAGCAGGCGGTTGAGGAACTGCGGCATCGGCGGCAGGTCTTCCTTGAGGGAGCCCTCATGCACGATCTTGAGGCCGGTCGCTTCCTGGAAGCGCTTGACCGACCATTCCTTGATGATGCCGCGGTGGATTGCGGCGTAGAGAAGGCGGAGCGCGGCCTTGGCGTACGGGCTTTCCAGGTTGTCGCTCTCGTTGAAGAGCGTCTGGCTATCGGTGCCCATGGAGGCCTGGGAGTTGCGTTGGCCGCGGGTGATGGCGCCGAGAGAGTCGAGGCGCCGGGCGATGGTGGCGATGAACCTGCGCTCGCCTTTCACGTCCGTGGTGACGGGCCGGAAAAGCGGGGCGGAGGCCTGATGCGTCCGGTGGGTGCGGCCGAGGCCCTGGATGGCCTGGTCGGCGCGCCAGCCGGGTTCGAGAAGGTAGTGGATGCGCCGTTCCGTGTTTGGGCAGCCGAGATCGGCGTGATAGCTCCGCCCCGTGCCTCCTGCCATGGAGAAGACAAGGATGCGCTTGTCGCCTTGCATGAAGGCGGAGGTCTCGGCGAGGTTGGCGGATGCCGGGCGGCTGCGCAGCGCGAGGCGTTCTCCGTTGGCGTCGTCGATGCGCAGGACCCGGCGTGACCTGCCGGTGATTTCTGCGACGGCGTCGTGGCCGAAATGCTGCACGATCTGGTCGAGGGCGGAGGCGACGGGCGGCAGAGCGGCGAGTTTGCCGATGAGGGCGTCGCGCCGCGCGATCGCTTCCTGGCAGAGGACGGCATGACCGTTCTGGTCGAAGACGGGCCGGGAGTAGAGGTTGCCGTTGTCGTCGGTGAACTCCTGCTGGAGCTGGACCGGGAAGGAGTGGGCGAGGAACTCGATCACGGTTTCGCGCGGGGTGAGGTCGATGGAGAGATCGTCCCACTCGGAGGCCGGGATTTCGGCAATGCGGCGGTCCATGAGCGCTTCTCCGGTGGAGACGAGCTGGACGACGGCGGAATGGCCCGCTTCGAGGTCCTCCCGGATCGAGCGGATGAGCGTCGGGCACTTCATGCTGGTCAGCAGGTGTCCGAAGAAGCGCTGCTTGGCGCCCTCGAAGGCGGAGAGTGCGGCGGCCTTGGCGCGGCGGTTGAGGGTGTCGTCGTCCTTGACGATTCCGGTGGCCTTGAGCGCTGCGTCGATATTCGAGTGTATGACCTTGAAGGCTTCGGCGTAGCTGTCGTAGATGCGCCGCTGCGACGGGGTGAGGGGATGTTCGAGGATGTCGACCTCGACGCCCTGGTAGGAGAGGGCGCGGGCCTGGTAGAGGCCGAGGGCCTTGAGGTCGCGGGCGACGACTTCCATGGCGGCGACGCCTCCGGACTCCATTGCGGTGACGAAATCGGTCCGCTGGTGAAACGGGGAGTCGTCGGTCGACCAGAGGCCGAGCCTGGTCGCATATGCCAGACCGGGAATGGTGGTGGCTCCGGTCGCGGAGACGTAGAGGATGCGGGCGTCCGGAAGGGCGTTCTGGAGGCGGAGGCCGGCGCGGCCCTGGAGTGAGCCCCTGGTGTCGCCGTGGTCGGTCCTGGTGCCGGCGGCGTTGGCCATGGCGTGGGCCTCGTCGAAGACGATGACGCCGTCGAATTCGTGGCAGTGGTGTTCCTGCAGGGAGCCGGCGAGCCATTCGACGATCTGGTCGAGGCGGGAGGGCTTGCCCTCGCGCGCGGGTGAGCGGAGCGTGGCGTAGGTGGCGAAGAGGATGCCTTCGGGCAGGGCAATCCTTGTTCCCTGGCGGAACTTCGAGATCGGAACGATCTGGTGCGCGGCGCCTCCGAGGGAAGCCCAGTCGCGCCTGGCGTCTTCGACGAGCTTGTCGGACTGGGAGAGCCAGAGTGCCTTGCGGCGGCCCTTGATCCAGTTGTCGAGGATGATGGCAGCGGCCTCGCGGCCCTTGCCCACTCCGGTGCCGTCGCCGAGCATCCAGCCGCGGCGCAGGTGAACCGGGAGCGATAGCGGTTCGTTGGAGTTCGCCGGAACGACGGGGCTGTCGTCAACGTCCTCGTAGTCGCTGACGCGGTGGATGGTCTCCCAGCCTTCGCCGATTCTGTAGCGCGCGGGGAGATGGCGGGAATGGGCAGCGCCGGCGAGGACGACGGATTCCAGCTGGGCGTCGGAGAGCAGGGCGTCGGCAAGGATTCGGGTGGGCAGCTCGGGGCGGTAGTCCGGGCAGGGGTGGCGCACTGCTGCCATGGCGGCGGACTGGACCAGCGGTGTGGGGTGCTCGAAGGCGCCGGTTATGCGGAAGGCGGACGGACGCCAGGGATGATAGGCCCCGGCGCCGGCGGAAGGGGCCGGGTTGGAGTCGTTGGCGGCGGTGGGTTCGATCGGGAGCGGCGCGGTGGCGCCCCAGTCGTGCGGCGTTGAGGTTGGATGTGCGCGCCTGCCCGGGGTGGGTGCAATGGGCTGGCCGAAAAGGTCGGTGACGGCTCCCGGAGACTGGAGCGGTCGCGTGGTGGGCGGCTGCTGGCGGGGCGGAAGGTTGCTGCCGATCAATGCGAGCAGCTCGGCAGCGGACGATGCGCGGTCGGTGGGGTCGAGCCGGGAAGAGGGTTTGTCGGAACGCTCGATGACCGTGAGCCGTGTGTCGACGGTGGTGCCCCGGCGCGCATAGAGGCGGCCGTCGATGAGGGACGTGAAGAGGATGCGCGGCGGCGGGGTCTGGCTGGTGAAGGCGGCGTTCCAGGCGTCGGATCCGGGAATGCAGTTCGGGGAGGTGATTGCTGAGAGGCGTCCTCCCGGGGCGAGCATGGCGTATGCGGAGCGGATATGGCGCAGGTCGGCCCGGCGGCTGGTCCGGCCGACGTCGACAGTTGCCGAAAACGGCGGGTTCATGGCGATGGCTGTCGGATGGAGCCCTGGCATGTGGTCGGAGAGGGTCTCTGCGTCGTGGGCGGTGAGGGAGGCGGCCGGGAAGAGGTTGCCGAGCAGGGCGTGCCGGGTTTCGGCGATCTCGTTGAGATGCAGGACGGGCCTGGTATCTCCGGTCAGGAGCTGGCAGGCGGCTGCGAGGATGCCGGTGCCGGCGGAGGGCTCCAGGATGATGTCGCCGCGCTGGAGGTCGAGGGCGGCGACGGCGGCATAGGCGAGCGGCAGCGGGGTGGAGAATTGCTGCAGCTGGACCTGGTGCTCGGAGCGCTTCGTGTGGGAGGGCTCGAGGGCGGAAATGCGTTCGAGCATGGCCAGGACGCGGGCAGGACCGTCTTCGGCGGCGTGGTTGACCAGGGCGGGCCCGAAGTGCTGCAGGAAGAGGACGGTGGCGGCCTCGGCGGCTTCGTAGGCCTCTTTCCAGAGCCAGCTCCCTGAATAGTGTCCGAAGACCTGTTTCATGGTCTTGCGGAGAGCGGGGGCGTCGAGCGGTCTGCCGGCCGACAGGATGGGCAACAGGGTCTGCGCCGCGGCGAAGATGGCGGCGGCGCGGTTGCGGGTCTGTCCGGCGTCGGAGCGGGAGAGGGGAAGGATGGGGCTGCCGGATACGGCGGCGGGGAGTTCATGCATCAGCGGGGTCCCGATCGGTCAATGGCGGCGCCGGGCGTTCTTGCAGCCCGGAGTCGTCGGATTCGGGAAGAACCTGCTTTTCTGGTCTCAGGAGTGGGCGGAAAGGGCGAAAGGTGGCAGCGAGAAATTCGGTGGTCGTCCGGCCGTCGCGGGGCTTGGGATGGGATTAGTCGGCTTGGCCGAGGCTTCCTGGAGGAGCGCTTCGGGCAATCAGGGCATGGAGGGCCGTCATGGTCTCGTCATGACGGCGAAGACCTTGGTCCATGGATTCCTTGAGGGCCGTCATGGCTTCCTCATGGCGGCGAAGGTCAGCTTCGCGCGCTTCGCGGCGGTCCTTTGCGCGCTCCTTGGATGAGCGGCGCATCTCGAGAAGTCCGCGCCAGATCAGGAAGCAGGTGGCCGCGGCGCCGAGGCCTGTAACGAGTGCAATGGCGACCGTCGCCCAGGCTGTGATGAGAGCGGGGTTTTCCATCAGGAGCCTCTTGCAGGTGCGGTGTCGTCGATCGGCGCAAGATCGTGTTCGGTGGCATTTCGGCGGTGGAAGTTCATGTCGTCGCCTCCGCGATTGAAGCGAAGATTGTCCTGACCGGCGCATGAATAATATCACAGCCGGGGTGAGAGGTGGGTGCAGGCTTTGCTGCAGTGCGGGTCGGTGGGGTCATGCGGCGAGCGAGTGGAGATGCGGCCGGATGTTGGCTGCGACGAGAGCTTCGGCCACGTCGGGGCAGACGGAGTTTCCGCACATCCGGATCTGGGCTTCCTTGGTGAGAGGCTTGCCGTTCAGCTCAAAGGCGATGCGGTACGTGTCCGGGAACCCCTGGGCGTTGTAGAGCTCGCGGGCTGCGAGCATGCGCATGCCGATATCGGTGAGCTGGTAGTCGACGGCATCGACGGTGACGAGGTCGAAGCGGGCTTTTGTTGTTGCTGTGGGACAGGGGTGCCGGAGTTCCGATCCGGTGTTGGTGCCGTAGTATTTGGCGAGGAAGGCGGCGACGAGCGCCTTGTGCTGGCCCTGGGCGAGGATGGTGTTGACGGGCTTGAGAAGGTCTCCGGATCCGCCATTGGTGTTGCTGTGGTGGAAGTTGGTGAGGCAGGCGGAGACGAGAGTGGTCTTGCCGCCTCCACCGGGCATGACCGTGGGCATGGGCTTGTTCAGGGCCTGTCCGGTGCTGGCGCCGAACTCGCGCGTCAGGAGAGAGGTGACGAGTGCCTGGTTCGAGCCCCGGGATACGATGGTACTGACGGGCTCGTTGCAGGAGTGGCCGGTCATTCCCGTGTTGTGCTGGGCCATGTGGGCCGCAACGATGGCGAGCTCGCCGCGCTTGGCGGTGGTGATGGTCCGCAGGGGCTCGGTAATGGCGTGTGTGCGGTGGTCGCCGGCATGGGTGACGGGGATGATGAAAGGCTGGGCCGCGTCCAGAACGTAGCGTCTGACGCCTCGGGCGATGCGGGCGAGGGTCTTGTCGGCGAGCGGGCGGCGGACGCCGATTTTGCGGGCCTGCTTGCGTGACAGGAAGATGGAGTGGACGGGGATGGCCCAGTCCATGCAGTCGGCGGCGACGCGAAAGGGCTGGCGCCCGGGGCCGTGAGTCGGTTCGGGCCAGGCGATCGGAAGGCCGTCCCGGCGGGCGACGAGGAAGAAGCGGGTTCTGAAGGTGGGTGAACCGTAGTCGCATCCGCGCAGCTTGCGCCACTCGAAGCGGTATCCTGCGTCGGAGAGTGCCGCGAGCCATGCGCGGAAGGTCTCGCCTTCGCGCGACTTGTCGGGGCGGCCGTTCGCAAGGAGCGGTCCCCAGCCCATGAACTCCTGGACGTTCTCCAGCATGATGACGCTGGGTCGGGCCAGGCGTGCCCATCGGATGACAACCCAGGCGAGGTCGCGGCTGCGCTGCTGGTCGGGCCGGATGGGAGCGGCGCCCTTGGCAACGCTGAAATGCGTGCAGTCGGGACTGAACCAGGCAAGCGAGATGGGACCGCGCCGGGCGACGTCGGCCGGGTCGACGGACCAGACGTCCTGGAGGTGGTGGATCGTGGCAGGGTGGTTGAGGCGGTGCATGGCGACGGCCTCGGCATCGTGGTTGACGGCGATATCGACCGGGCGGCCGAGCGCCTTCTCGATTCCGAGCGATGCGCCTCCCCCGCCGGCGAAGTTGTCGACGGTGAGCATGGCGACGCTCCTGCGATTCAGATCAGGTTGAGGGCGGCCAGGCTGCAATGGTCATGCGGCGTGATGACGATGTGGTCGATCACCCTGATGTCGAGACAGGTGGCGGCGGTCTTGAGTTTCTTGGTGGTCTGGACGTCGGCGGGGGATGGATGGGGGTCGCCGGAGGGATGGTTGTGGGTGAGCACGAGGCCGGAGGCGTCGATCTGCAGGGCCCGGGCGATGATGTCGCGGAGGTCGGCGGCGACATTGTCGATGGTGCCTGTGCGGTGGAGCTCGCAGGCGATAAGCCGGGTCTTCTTGTCGAGGTAGAGGACGTGCAGCTCCTCGTGCGGCTTGTGGGCGATACGGGAGCGGCAGTAGGCGATGACGGTGTTGTAGTCGTTGAGCATGGGGTTGACGTTGGTCGGCAGACGGGCGGCGGCGTGCCGGATGGCGAGGGCCTCGGCGGTCTTGATGGCGACGATGGCATCGTTGTCCATGCCGGGGACCGCGCGGAGGCGGCCGGGACTGGAGGCAAGGATGCGGTCCGGGTGATGGAAGGCCGCGAGGAGGGCGCGGGCCAGGGTCTCGGCCTGGTCGGGTGTCCGGTGTCCGGAGACAAGGAGCGTGACCAGTTCGAGCTCGTCGAGGATTTCGGGTTTGTCCTGGATGAGTCGAGTGGCTGCCGAGGACGGCCGGCTGTCAGGGTGGGGGGAGGCCGCAGGGGTGAGGGGCATCGGGAAAAGCGTGCGGTCGGGTTCCTGGGAAGAGCACTGGTCGAGCGGGGGCATGGGCGTGAGCTCCGCGGTGCTGGTGGAAAGTGTGTGGGCCCGGAGGAGCGGACCGCTCTCGAACCGGCTTTCCTTGACTCGAATTGCAGCTAGAACCGGGGACGCATCGGAAAGCAGACGTTGTGATCCGCCAGGCGGTTGCGGAATCGACGGAAGCTTTCCTGCTTTGCGAGATGTTGCGGGTATCGGCCGAGCAGCCGGTCGTGGACGATGACCAGCGGCCGGGGGTCGTCGGCTGTGAATTTGAGATCGATGAGGGTGTGGGGAACGAGGCCGTTGGCGTCGTGGTCGTGCAGGGCGATGAAGACGTGGTAGGCGGGGTGGCCGGGGACGGGTTCGTGCTCGCGGTTGATGGTGGTGGTGAAGCGGAAGCCGGCCTGCTTCAGCGCGAAGATGGCGCTGGAGGCGGAGCAGATCAGGCTTTCGTAGGAGATGCAGGAATGTTCGGAGGAGGGCCGGGAGGACGTGTCCATGACGAAATCTCCGGGGATGGGGTGCGCAATGAAAAGGCCCCGCGCGGCGTATGCCGGCGGGGCCTTGTTGCGATAGGGAGGGTGGGTCGAGTCAGGTCCGGAATGCGATTGCAAGCACGGCGGCAAGCGTCACCAGACTGATGGCCAGATTGATGGCGGTTATCCATCGGATTCTGGAAACATCGCTGCGTATGGCAGTGATGTCGGCGCTGGTTGCCATGGCGGTTACTGGCTTGCCTTTCCCAGGAGCGAGTCGAGTGCGACGGCGATGCCGGCCAGTGCAGTTATTGCGCTGACAATTCCGGCAGCCTGTAGCCACAAGGCGCGGTACAGGTCGGCTTTGGTTGCCAGTTCGGTCAGGTCCTTCTTGGTAGCCAGGGTGTTATGACCGGCGCCCGACGCTTCCAGATCGCCGGAGGTTATCGCTTCAGCGGCTTCGCGCGAGAGGCCGGCGTCTTCGAGGCGGCGAACGGCGGCAATTGTATCGAATAAGCTTGTCACGGTGCGGTCTGCCTGGAAGGTGCCAGGGTAGGGTACGCGGGCAACTTATGACTCGAGCGAGACGAGATCGAGTTTTTCGTTCAGGCCGGCGTGTGTCAGGGCGCGATCGAGGGTCGCGAGGGGTTCACCGCGGCGTAACGCGGTTTCGAGATATGCGGCGTCATAGGCGGTCAATGAGTGTCTTCGGGCAAGCGCCATGACGGTTTCCTCGTTCTGCATGCTGTCCTTCTGGAGTTGGAGATCTCGAAGGCGAAGGAGGAATTGAGTGCTGTCTGAGGCGTGAATACGGTGGCGTCGTTCGTTGGAAACCAGGATGTTGCGAATCTCGTGCGAGAAGAGCTCCGGAACGACTCCCCCGGTATGAGGCAGTTTGCGGAGCACGTGGTCTGCAAGGGGAGCTTCTTCGTCGGGCAGGAACCAGGCGGCGGCAATCGAGGCGTCGATGACGATTGGCATCAGCGACGGCCTGTATCGCGAGCGGCCCGGTTCTCGGCGACTGTAGATGCACAGCGTTTGGCCCGTTCCTCCAGAATCATTTGGATTGTGTGGTTCAGGGACGGGCGGACAGGGACGATGCGGGCGGAGGGCACGCCATTGCATGAGATTACGATGTCTTCTCCTCGTCGGGCTTGCTCGACGAGGGTAGAAAGGCAGACGGCAGGATCGGCGACATCGATGATGGGGGGCATGGTCGGGTCTCCCTGGGTGGTGCCAGGATCGGGTTGACGGGTAAGTCAGGATGGGGTCGGGGTCAAGGTGGGCGTGGGGAGTGACCGGGCATCGGAGGGAATATCGATCTGCATCTGGCCGCGCTCGGTGAGGAGGTGGGGAACCTCGATCGGCGTCGGCGATGTGCTCGGGTCTGAGTTGGCGCCGTCGCAGGCGGCGACGATGAAGATCGGGCCGGCGTAGTCGAGGCTTTTCCATCCGTCGTCGAAATTGGCGTCTTCGATCGCCCTGTTGAGGGCCGTGTCGAGGTCCTCGTCGTCGGAGACCTCGATCTGGACGGTATTCGACATATAGGTGGCGAAGCAGCACTGGACAGAGATGGTGCGCGGCATCAGGCGGCCTCTTGCGGTTCGGTGTCGGCGATCGAGACGGATATCTCGTTGCGATCGATTGTGATGGTGACCGGGCGCTCGCGCGGTGCGATCCAGCGGATATGGCGGCATACCATTTCCTTGATCGCGTCGACGGTGGCTTCGTCCTCGGAGCAGAGCAGCCGGGTGGCGATCCGGTTCGCTTCAAGCATGAAGTCGTCGCGCTGGGTCTCCCATGCATTCGCTTCGGCATCGTCGGAATAGCAGAAGAAGGCGCTGTAGATGAGGTCTGCCAGCTCGAAGGGTTGGAGGTTGCTCGAGGCGGAGACGAGCGGCGCTATCTCTTCGACGTAGCAGTCCTGGTCGCAGGCGAATGCCATGTCGGCGTCGGTGACGATGGCCGTCGTGGAACCGTCCGGATGTCGGATCTCCAGATGCATCGTCATGGCGTCGGGACGGCTGCCGGCCGGGGTATCGTCTGTCGGGTAGTCTTCGAGAGCCCGGCTGAGTTCGCCTGCGATGACTTCGACGCGGATGCCGGTGATTCGCGGCAGGGCGTCGTACCACTCGTAGCCGGCGAGATCGCTGTCGGGGCGGTAGAGACGCTCGGCGATGCCGGCGCGCTGCGCTGCTCGCCAGAAGGCCTGCGAGAGCGGCGGCTCGTCTTCGAAGTCGACGACTAGGGCGTCGAGCGGGAGGATTTCGGCAGCGGGGTCCTCGTGGTTGTTGCACCAGTCGGCGTTGCGAGGACGCCACGGGTGGAGATGCGGGGGCGCCGGGCGGATGTGGATGCCGGCATCGCGGGCGGCCGTCCAGGTCTTGTAGGTGGGCCGGGGATCGGGATGTGCGGCCATTGCCCTGTAGATGGTGTGGGTGGAGGCCTCGTGCATGCGAGGGACGAATGGGGTTGCGACGAGCTGCTTGCGAGCCGGGAGGACGAGCTCGAGATCGGGACAGTCCCGGACATCGGCGCGGATGGACCAGGTCGGGCCGCCTACGGAGGAGATTTCGGGGAAGCCCGTCTCGATCGTGTGGCCGTGAAAGTTGATCGTCGGGTCGTGGAAATGCTTGCGTCCGTTGACCATGACCCCGAAGTCGATGCCGTGCCATGCCTCACGGTGGACGGCGTCCTGGAGGAAGTCGCGGCGCGGGAGGGTTTCTCCGTCAGCAGGCGAGTCCGGAAGACCGGAAAGGGTTACGGGCAGCGGGTAGTGGAGGGCGGCCGCTTCTGCTGCTCTGCGGATGTCGAGGACGTGCGAAACGATGAGGAACGAGATGGATGTTCCATGCGGCCAGGGAGCCTGCTCGCAGGGAGCGACGGCGGCCGGGCGCTTGCCCGTGAAATGGTCGGGGGCGAGTTCGACGCGCCCGCCGCTATAGGGCCGGCCGTTGAGGGGTCGGGGCGCGGGGGGGGCGGCGGGGCGTTGCCCGGTAAATTGGTGGGGGTGGGGTTCGCCGCCCCAGCCGCTATAGGACCGGCCGTTGAGGGATCGGGGCCGGGAGGTGACGGTGCAGCCGAGCCGCGCCAGCGAAAGGAAGCCCATGCCGGCGGCGTCCTCGCGTTTGACCAGCTCGCGGCTCCAGCCGTTTCGTCCGTAGGTGAGCAGGATAGACGGGTCGGCGATGCCGGAGCCGTTGTCGGAAATCGTGATGTGCTGGGAGTTGGGGGTGGAGGGCAGCCGGGGCTGGACATGGATATCGACCCTGGTGGCGCCGGCGCGGCGTGAGTTCTGGAGGGTCTCCGAGAGGATGTCCTCGATCTTGGCCGAGAACATGCGGGGCACGCGTTCCAGGGTGGAATTGTCGATGCGGGCCCGGATCGAGCGGGGAAAGGCAGAAGGCGATGCGGACATGTGCGCTCCTCGGATGAGGGCTGAAAGGAGAAGCGCCCCGCCGGTGGGAGGACCCGGCGGGGCGCTGGGATCGACGTCTCCCTTGGGGATCAGGAGACGTTGCGGAGGAACTCCGGGACTTCCGGTTCCGGCGTGGTGCCGGTGTCGGCCGCCTTGGCGGTGTCGTCATTGGCGGGCTCG
>MPNF01000573.1 GCA_002238885.1 Alphaproteobacteria bacterium bin95
CGCGCTGGTTCAACGCCCAATGCTCGAAGGTGACGATGCCCACCTCCGGCCGGGACCGGCTCTCCCGCTTGTCGAGGATTTTCGTGTAGGAGGTGATCGTATCGCCGTGGAACACGGGATTGCGGAAGACGCAGTCGGTCATGCCGAGATTGCCGACCGTCGTGCCGAGCGTCGTTTCCTCCACCGACACGCCGATCATCAGCCCCAATGTGAAGATCGAGTTGACCAGCCGCTGGCCGAATTGCGAGTTCTCCTTCGCAAATTCCTCGTCCAGATGGAGCGGCTGCGGGTTGTGGGTCAACGCCGTGAACAGGATGTTGTCCATCTCCGTCACCGTGCGGGTGATGGAATGCTTCCACTCCATCCCGATTTCGAATTCCTCGTACCAAAGACCGGCCATTGCCGCTTTCCTTCCCTTCTGTCTCTTTTTCCGGCTGGCGGAGCGTGTCGTGTCAGCGCTTTTCGTATTGCGTCGAGCCGAACATGATCTCGCGCTCTTCCTCGGTCATGCCGCCCTGCCGGCGCCGGTCGGCCAGCACCGCGCAGCCGCGCTCTACCGCCGGGCGCGCTTCGATCTCGCGGAACCAGCGCGCAAGGTTGGGGTGCGCCTCGAGGTTCTGGCCCTGGTTTTCCCAGCTGCGGAGCCAGGGGTATGTGGCCATGTCGGCGATGGAATAGTCGCCGCCGCCCAGCCATTCGCTCTCGCCGAGGCGGCGGTCGAGCACGTTGTAGAGCCGCGTGCCCTCATTGACGTAACGGTCTATGGCATAAGGAATTTTTTCGACCGCATAGTTCCGGAAATGGTTTATCTGTCCCAGCATCGGACCCACATGGCCCATCTGGGTCATCAGCCATTGCAGGGTGCGGTAGCGCTCCGCCGGGTCGGTCGAAAGGAAGCGGCCCGTCTTTTCGGCCAGATAGATCAGCATCGCGCCGGATTCCGCGAGCGCAAAAGGCTTGCCGCCGGGACCCTCCGGATCGACCATCGCCGGCATCTTGTTGTTCGGGCTGATCTTCAGGAAGTCGGGCGCGAACTGGTCGCCCTTCCCGATATTGACCGGAATGACATTGTACCCGAGGCCCACCTCCTCCAGCATGATATGGACCTTGTGGCCGTTCGGCGTGGGCCAGGTGTAGAGGTCGATGGCGGCGGTCATGGGCGCGGGCCTCCGCTGGTTTACAGGATGGCGCCATTCTAACTCATCGCCGGCAGGTTGCCGGCCCCTGCGACATCGGCGCGTGCCGGCTTCGCAGGACTTGTCGCCCCGCGCGTTCCTGCCTAATCATGCCGCTCTCCTCACGATGGCGGAGACGTGGAATGGACGCCGGAATTCGCGACGCGCTCGCCAGGTGCTCGACAGCGACGATCACGTTGCAGTTGCTGAAGCGCGGCCTCAGGGCGACGGCCATGCG
>MPNF01000574.1 GCA_002238885.1 Alphaproteobacteria bacterium bin95
CAACGACCGATGACGGGGTGCGCCTGTATTACGAGGAGGCGGGGTCGGGGACCGCGGTCGTCTTCGTGCACGAGTTCGCAGGCGACATGCGCTCCTGGGAGCCGCAGATGCGCCATTTCGCACATCGCTACCGCGTGCTCGCCTACAATGCGCGCGGCTATCCGCCTTCCGAGGTGCCGGAGGAACCCGCCAAATACAGCCAGACGCGGGCCGCGGACGACATTGCCGCCGTGATGGATGCGGCGGGCATCTACCGCGCGCATGTCTGCGGGCTGTCCAAGGGCGGGTTCGCCACCTTGCATTTCGGCTTCCGCCACCCGGCCCGTGCGATCTCCCTGGTCGTGGCCGGTTGCGGTTACGGCGCGGAGCCCGACAAGCGCGATCAGTTCAAGGCGGAGGCCGAGGCGACGGCGCAGCTGATCGAGCGGGACGGCATGGACGCGTTCGCCGATATCTACTCGAAAGGGCCGACCCGCGTGCAGTTCGAGAACAAGGACCCGCGCGGCTGGCGCGAGTTCCGCGATCAGTTGGCCGAACATTCGCAGGCGGGTGCGGCGGCCACCATGCGCGGCCTCCAGGCGCGCCGGCCTTCGCTCTACGACCTCACGGACGAGATGGCGGCGCTCCGCGTGCCGACCCTGGTGCTGACCGGCGACGAGGACTGGCCCTGCCTGCTGCCCGGCGTGCTGATGAAGCAGACCATTCCCTCGGCGGCGCTCTCGGTCATGGTCAATTGCGGCCACACCATCAATATCGAGGACCCGGACCAGTTCAACCGCATCTGCGGGGACTTCTTCGCCCAGGTCGATGCCGGCCGCTGGCCGGAACGCGACCCCCGCGCGGTGACCGGCTCGATCCTCGGCGTCGAGGCGAAATAGGGCGCAAGGCCAGCGCCGTCGACAGGCGATGCGTGCCGGGATTTGACACGGGGAAAACCGTGATAAGCCGGGAGTAGAGAAGAGGCGGCCTCCGGGGCCGTCTTTTCGATTCTGTAACGTGAAGGAGCCGAAGAGCTATGCCGAAAATGGACGGGGGACACGCACCTGCAGCAGGGACCTCATGACATCGCATGACGAAACATGACACTTCATGACATCTCGCTGGAGTGGGACCCTGGGTCCGGACAGTTTGGTTGAAGGAAATTGACAGGTGCGCGGGCATTGGAAGGATCACAGCCCATGAGGAAGCACCGCACACACAGCATGGCCTTCAAGCGCCAGGTCGTTGAGGAGCATCTTGCAGGAGAGACATTTTACGGTCTGGCCCGCCGCCACGATCTGTCTCGCACTCTGATCCGGCTGTGGTTGGAGAAATACGAGGTGGGCGCCTTCGACGAGGAGGCCGAGGCGGCGGACACGCTTCGGGAGTATGAAGCCCGGATCGCGACGCTCGAACGGCTGGTCG
>MPNF01000575.1 GCA_002238885.1 Alphaproteobacteria bacterium bin95
CGGGGGGCGTCAACGGCGCCGCGCGCGCCCTCCAGACCCAGCAGGAACCGTTTTCCCTCCCGGCCGCCGGGGCCGGAGTAGCCCCCGAGCGCGCCATTCGCGCCGACGATCCGGTGGCAGGGCACGATGATCGGCAGCTGGTTACGGCCGCAGGCATTGCCGACGGCGCGTGGGCTCGAACCGACGGTCCGGGCTATTTCGCCGTAGGTCCGGGTCTCACCCGGCGGGATGTCCCGCATCGCCTGCCAGACGGCGCGGTCATGCGCCGTGCCGCCCGGCGCCACAGGCAGGTTGAACGACCGCCGCCCGCCCGCGAAATAGGCCGCGATCTGGGCGACCGCTTCATCCAGAAGGGGGGATGGGCTCTCTCGTCTGGACCTGCCCCAATAAAGTTCGGTCAGCGCCTCGCCGGAGGCGACCAGTGTCACCCGCCCCAGCGGCGTCTCGACGGTTCGTTCCGGCATCGTTACTCCAGTCGCCCGACAGCCTGTCAGCCGGCGTGCTCCACATACCTCTCCAGCATGTCGAGAAATTGCGGGTCGTATCCGTTCGCGACATGCTCGTCATTCCACAGACCGGAACCGTTTATTCTCTCCGACCGGCGATGTCCCTCGAGCCCCAGCCAACGGCTGGAAGGTGGGTCTACGGGATTGCTCCTGCCGAACTCGCTTAGCAAGCCGATTGCATTCCGCTCGATACATGCCCGGTGTTTCCAACAGCCGACCGGAACAAATATCAGCTCCATAGGCCACATGTGCGCCCTGATCGCGCTTTCCAGCCGGCGTTGCCGTTCCTGATTCAAATTCCACATATCCCTGAGGTTCATCCCGGTGATGTCGGGCCAATCGGAAAATACGCCTCCTGAATTTCTGACAAACAATGCAATGGCAACCCATTTCCGAAAGTTGGAACCCCTCAGGGGTAAAGGTTCACCGCCATTGCGGCTCCTGAGTCTGCCTCTGTGGCTCCTGATTCGTGGCCACAAGGTGCTTGTCTGACCTTCCGAAACCGCGTGAGATCCTACCCGAACGATCCGGTCTTCCTTTCCACTACCGGTACGTCGCTCACCGTCCTCGAAGAAGAAATATACTCCTTTCGAAGGCCAATGCCTTCCGCCGCGGGTCTCACCAAGCGTTCGCCTCCCTCCTATATTGTCCTCCAGCCTGTCCATCAGGCTATAGAACTTCTTCAGATCTTCCAGTCTTGGCATTGTCTGTTCCCTCCGGACCGTCCCAGATCCTCTGCAAGTCTACAATTTCAGCTCGAGCCTCCGGTTCCTGTTGGAACCAGAAACAAGCAGCGGTATCACATCGGTTGCGGGTTGCGGTCAACTTATCCGGCGGCATTCGAGCGAAATATTACAAGTTCCCGACGGTTGATAAGGTATG
>MPNF01000576.1 GCA_002238885.1 Alphaproteobacteria bacterium bin95
TGTCGATGCGGCCGCCCTGCACCGGGCGGTCGAAATGCTGGACGGCGCCAGATCCATCCATGTCGTCGGATACCGCCCGGCTTCCTGGGTCGCCGCCGGCCTGTTCGACGGCCTGACCCAGCTCGGTCGCCGCTGCCACCGGATCGTCTCGCCCGCAATTTCGGCACTGCGGACCGTCTCGGCCCTGGGCGCTGACGACCTTCTGCTGACCATCTGTTTTTCGGACGATGACGATTCGGCTGTTCGGGTCGCGGCGGCGGCACAGGCGCAAAAGGTCCCGGTACTCGCTTTCGCGCACAGGATCGATCACCCCCTTGCCGGCGTTTCCAGCCTCTTCATGGCGATGCCCGCCTCTCCTGATAGGAAGTTCGAACCTTGGGCCGCCCGCATGATGTTCGCCCAGGCCCTGATTCTGGCACTGGAGAAGCGGCGGGCGGGGCAACAGCAGGGTGGGAGCGGATGAGTCCCGCTCAACTTCAACAGCACGGATAAAAAGCATGAACCAGCTGCTTCGCCACCCCTTTGCCACGTTCAGCATGTCGGTATGTCTGACTTATGTAGCGTTTACTGGCCGTCAATAAGCGATTGCTCCCCTCATTGGACGCTCGGTAAAGCACCTCTGCCGGGTAATCCACACCGGGCGACGGCGACAGCAATTACGTCCAAGATCAACGTGTTTGGTGCGGCAATGCGTCAATCCTGAAAAGCAAGCCTCGTTGGTTTACTTGGCCTTTCTTTCTCCGAGAACACGCGCCCTCTTGCCTTTGTTGAAGTCTGCGGTCGCCAGAACTTTTTCTTTGATTTTCTTGGGTTTTTTGGTCTCCCGGTTTCCGCGTCTCTTATCGCCTTTGGACATCCGATTTCCTCTCTAGTCAACCAGTTCGCTCGTTCGGCAATCGGGCAACAGGATTCTGCAGCCCACTTCGATTGGTTATCTGAAATTCCCCGGCAGAGGCGGGCTGCCGGCGGCCTTGGCGTTCATCCGACCAGTATTTCTCCACCCAGACCGCTCTCAGTGTGGTCAGGAATTTCGCTTCCTGTTGCCAGGCCATTGTCAGCAATTGTCAGAATCATTGCCTCGTAAGTCATATCGAGGTTAAGCAGACAGCAGCGATAGAAATAACCTCTACGCAGGCCAGGCATCAGGTTCGCTTCAATGAAATTCGGCACATTTGCGTGGCTCATCTTGATGTCGATGCGTCCCAACGACTTGCCGCCCAGGGCCCGGAATGCTGCCTTGGCGAGGGTGCCGAGCTGCAGGCGCGTCGCCGCGTCTGTCACTGGCGCGACGGTTTCGGAGTCCTGTTTCTTGACATCATAGTCGAGAATACGGTCCCCGTTCCTGTTCGGCGCGGCGATGATTTCTACGGGCATGGCGC
>MPNF01000577.1 GCA_002238885.1 Alphaproteobacteria bacterium bin95
GCCGACCGACATGGAGCGGGTCGACTCGAACGGCCTTCCCTTCCCCAGGCTGCTGATCGGGGGCGCCTTGCGCGAGGGCCGGAAGTTCCTGCGCTACCATTACGACGACCCGGAGGTCGAGGGGGATACCGGCTCCCCCAAATTCGGATATGCCATGAGTTTCAATGCGCCGAAGTCGGATCGGAAAGTCGTGGTCGGCTCGGGCATCTACCTCAAGGCTGGCGAGAAGCAGTAATTGGGGCCGATTCCGCGCCTGTCCGGAATTCGGAATAAACGCCAAGCCATAAATCGTTCAGGAGCGCTAATCTGCCAGGCCTTTCCAACAGCTGCGTCGACGAACTCCTGCCCTGGAACTTCAAGCCTCCGTCAAGCTGAAAGCGGGGTGCTCCGCCCGCATCGCTTACGTCCTTCGCGACCGCGGCGTCGACATCCGCCATTTGTCAGCGCCTCGATCTGCGTCGCCTTGAGGCATGGTGTCGGCTCCGCCACGGTCCCGTTGTCAATGGACCGACGGTAGGGCTGGCCTTAGTTGGAAAAAACATCAATAATCGGATGTTAATATGTATAAACCTTCAAAATCGACACCGCCGGGCGCTCCCGCCACCCCGCGTTTGCACAAGGCCGACCTCCACATGCTGGCAGTCTTCATGACGGTAGCGGAGTGCGGCGGATTCGCAGCAGCGCAGGTTACCTTGAACGTTGGCCAATCCACCATCAGCCGCCAGATCAGCGATCTGGAAATGCGCCTCGGCATGCGCCTTTGCCAACGGGGCCGGGCCGGCTTCCGCCTGACCGACAAGGGACGGACGGTCTATGAGGCGTGCCAGCACCTGGCGACCGCGCTTGAGAGTTTCCGTGCCACAGTGGGCGCACTGCGCGGCGAACTGGTCGGCGAGCTCTCGATCGCCGCGATCGACAACTGGGCTAACGAAACAGGCTATCCGATGGCCAGCGTGCTTCGGGCCTTCCGGGGCAAAGCCCGGCAGGTCCTCATTCACTTCCACACGATGGCGCCCGACGAGATCGAGCGCGCCGTCCTGGACAACCGGGTCAACCTGGGGATCGGTATCTTCCACCAGCATCGTCCGGGCCTGGTCTACGAACCGCTCTATGACGATCCGGTCGAGCTCTACTGCGGTTCGGGTCACGCGCTCTTCGACCGGGCGCCGCACGAACTCGACCGCGGCGACTTGCACGGGGCCGATCTTGCCCACCGCGCCTATCTGTCCGAGCGGCAGGTCGCACCGCTCACCGGAGACCTGCCGTCGACGGCGGCGGCACGCCAAATCGAAGGCGTGGCATTCCTCATCCT
>MPNF01000578.1 GCA_002238885.1 Alphaproteobacteria bacterium bin95
CCCGCGCGCTTCGGCGTCGCCGCCATGCCGCCGAAGGCGAGCCGCGCATCCTCAATCCGGCCCTCGCGGACGCGGACCATGAAACCCGCGCACACCGAAGAGATGTCCTCGTCGCGGCGCTTGGAGACTTTGTAGAAGCCGAGGTGCGCATCGCCGGGCGGCTTCGGCACGCGGACTGCTTCCACGAACTCGCCGGGGTTCAGGTCCTGCTGGCCATAAGCGATGAAATAGTCCTCCAGCGGGATGGCGCGCCGCTCCGCGCCGCGGCGCAGGATAAGCTCCGCCCCAAGCGCGATCAGGACGGGCGGCAGGTCGGCGATGGGCGAGCCGTTGGCGATATTGCCGCCGACCGTGCCCATATTGCGTATCTGCCAGCCGCCGATCCGGCTCCAGTAATCCGCGAGGCCCGGCACTGCCGCCGTCAGCGCGGCTTCCACATCCGAATAGGACGCCGCAGCGCCGATCTCGATTGCCTCGTCGTTCACTTCTATCCGGCATAGTCCGTCCAGATGTCCGATGAACACCGCCGGCGCGATGTCCCGCAAATCCTTGTTGACCCACACACCGACATCGGTTGCGCCGGCAACCATGGTAGCCGCCGGTCCCGACGCCAGCACATCGGCCAAGTCGTCCGCGTCGGCCGGAACGATGGCGCCGCCGCCTAATTCAATCCGGCTTCCGTCCGCCATTTCCGCAAGACGCGCGCTGACTGCTTCCCGATTCCGCGTCAGCCCGTCGTCTTCCGGCAGGCCGTAATCGGCGGCGGCGGCGGCGGCCCGCAGGATCGGCGCGTAGCCGGTGCAACGGCAGAGATTTCCCTGAAGAGCCTTTCGGACTTCGGCGTCCGTTGGCCTCGGTCGCTCCAGCCACAGCGCGTAAAGCGCCATGACGATGCCGGGCGTGCAGAAACCGCACTGGCTGCCGTGGCAATCGACCATGGCCTGCTGAACGGGATGCAGGCCGCCATCCGCGCCGGAAAGGTGCTCGACCGTCACCACATGGCATCCGTCCAGGCTCGGCAGGAGCCGGATGCAGCTGTTGACGACCTCGTAGCGGACATCCCCGTCCCGCAACCGGCCTACCATCACCGTGCAGGCGCCGCAGTCGCCTTCGGCGCACCCTTCCTTCGTGCCGCGCAGGCCGCGGCCGAGCCTCAGGAAATCGAGCAGGCTGTCGCCCGCGCCGGCATCGTCGAGCGCCACCTCCTCGTCATTGAGCAGGAACCGGAGTTCGCGCCGCACTGCGGTCATGTCCTAGCTGCCCCGATAGGTTGAATAGCCGAA
>MPNF01000003.1 GCA_002238885.1 Alphaproteobacteria bacterium bin95
ATCGACATCAGGATAATGATGACATTCTTGCGATTGAGAAAAATGCCGAAGATGCCGAGTGTGAAAAGAACCGCTGCGAGCGTGAGGTAGTGCGCAAGGCCGATTTCCAGCATCACCGGCCTTCCCCGGCCGGAACCTTGACGACCTCGATCGTGTCTTCTCTGCGCCGGTTGATCTGGGTAACGATCCGTTGCCTGTGCACCCCTGTGCGCCTGCGGTGCGTGAGCACGATCGCGCCGATCATGGCGACCAGCAGCACCAGACCGGCCGCTTGGAAGAGATAGATGTAGTCCGTGTACAGGACGTGGCCCAGAGCGTGCGTGTTGGTCATTTTTTCATCGGGAACCGGCAGGGATGTCGCCCCGGCACCCTCGGAAAGAACCCAGCTGCCGCCGACCAGCGCCAGTTCGGCGAGCAGGACGACGCCGACCAGCGCACCGATGGGAAGGTATTGCAGGAACCCCTCGCGCAACTCCGCAAAGTTGATGTCGAGCATCATGACCACAAACAGGAACAGGACCGCCACGGCGCCGACATAGACCACCACCAGAAGCATCGCCAGGAACTCTGCACCCAACAGGACGAACAAGCCTGCCGCATTGAAGAAGGCCAGAATAAGGAACAGGACCGAATGCACCGGGTTGCGGGCGGAGATCACCATGACTCCGGCCGCGGTCGCAACCGCCGCGAAGACATAGAACGCCAGGGCTTGAACGATCACTGCCTCCTCCCTGTCTCAGCGATAAGGCGCATCTAGGGCGAGATTGTCTGCGAGCGAGGCCTCCCAGCGGTCGCCGTTCGCCAGAAGCTTTTCCTTGTTGTACATGAGCTCTTCGCGCGTCTCGGTCGCGAATTCGAAATTCGGGCCCTCGACAATGGCATCGACGGGACAGGCCTCCTGACAAAAGCCGCAATAGATGCACTTCGTCATGTCGATATCGTAGCGCGTGGTTCGCCGACTGCCGTCTTCGCGCGGCTCCGCTTCAATGGTGATTGCCTGGGCCGGACAGATGGCCTCGCACAGCTTGCAGGCAATGCAGCGCTCCTCGCCGTTCGGATACCGGCGCAGCGCGTGTTCGCCTCGAAAGCGCGGGCTCAGAGGACCCTTTTCATAAGGATAGTTCAGCGTCACTTTGGGCTTGAACATGTATTTCAAGGTGAGCCACATGCCGGAGACCAGTTCTACCAGCAGGAAGCTGCGCATGCTGCGGTCGAGAGCTGCCATTGCTCAATACTCCCTGTCGTTCACGACTGCGCCGCGACCGGCTCGGGCACCCAATCGAATGCCACCAGCACACCGGCCGTTACGACCACCCAGAGAAGGGACAGCGGTAGAAACACCTTCCAACCGAGTCGCATCAACTGGTCGTAGCGGTAACGCGGGAAAGTCGCCCTTACCCAGAGAAAGGCGAACAGGACCAAGGCCGTCTTCAACGCGAACCAGATAATGCCGGGAATCCATGTAAACGGCTCGTACGGGACCGGCGAAAGCCAGCCCCCCAAAAAGAGCACAACAGTCATGGCGCTCATCAGGATCATATTCGCATACTCGCCCAGAAAGAAGAGAGCGAACGTCATTGCCGAATATTCGACATTGTAGCCGGCGACGAGTTCTGCCTCGGCCTCCGGCAGGTCGAAGGGCGCGCGATTGGTCTCGGCCAGCGCAGACACGAAGAACACGACAAACATGGGCAGCAGCGGCAACCAGAACCAGGAAAACAGCCCGGCAGGCCCCTGCTGCGCCTGGACGATGACCGAAAGGTTCAGGGAGCCGGTGCACAGCAGCACCGTCACGATGACGAAGCCGATCGAGACTTCATAGGAGACCATCTGCGCTGCGGACCGCAATGCACCGAGAAACGCATACCGCGAGTTGCTGGCCCACCCCGCCATCAGGATGCCATAGACGCCGAGGGACGAGATGGCGAAGAGGTAGAGCACCCCAACATTGATGTCCGCCAATACCCAGCCGAGGTCGAAGGGAATCACGGCCCAGGCGACGAGCGCCAGCACGAAGGTCAGCATCGGCGCCAGCATGAAGACGACGCGATTGGCGCCGGCGGGAATAATCGTTTCCTTGGTCAACAGCTTCAGGCCGTCGGCCACCGGCTGGAGCAAACCGAAGGGCCCGACCACATTCGGTCCCTTGCGCATCTGCATGGATGCAATGACCTTACGCTCGGCTAGAATGAGATAGGCAATGCAGCCAAGCAGCGGCAGAACGATGAGCAGGATGTAGCCGACGATCGCGGCCGCCGGCCAGACATAGGCGCTCCAGAAGCTAACCATTGCGGGCTTCCGCTGCGAGAAAAGTTTCCGTGCAAACCGCCATCGTTTCGGAGGCGCGCGAAATCGGGTCGGTCATGTAGTAGTTGGAAATCGGGCTGGCGAATGGCGTATCGTCTATCCGGCCGGTCGGAGCGGTGCGGTGCCATTGCGCCGGCGCGACATCGTCCCGCGTATCGAATACGGGATTCGTCCGGCCCAGGCGGGCGCGCAATGCCGACAGCGAATCGTATGCCAACGGCTTCTCCAGCACATCCGACAGGGCGCGCAGGATCGCCCAGTCCTCCCTCGCCTCCCCCGGCGGAAAGGTCGCCCGTTCGCTGCGCTGCACGCGTCCCTCCAGGTTGACCCAGGTGCCGGATTTCTCGGTATAGGCCGCGCCCGGCAGGATGACGTCGGCCCGCGCAGCACCCGCGTCGCCATGGTGCCCCTGATAGATGACGAATGCATCGCCGAGGCCGGACAGGTCCATTTCATCGGCGCCGAGCAGAAAAAGCGTATCGACGGCGCCGGACAACATGCCTGCGGTATCCGTTCCGCCCTCGCCGGGCACGAATCCGAGGTCGAGGCCCCCAACCCGCGACGCCGCCCGATTCAACACGTTGAAGCCGTTCCAATCCTCGCGGATTAGGCCGTTCAGTTCAGCTATGCGCTGGGTTGCAGCCAGTACAGCCGCGCCGTCTGGTCGTGAGAGGGGGCCGGTACCGAGGATCAGCATCGGACGCGATGCACTCTTCAGCGCGGCGCAGAACCGGTTTCTTCCAGCAGCCACGCCCCGTAATGTCTGTCCGCCTTCGCCCAGATGGTCGTAGCGATAGCCGAGATCGTGTCGCTCGCCGATCATGCCGATCTGCATGCCGCCTGCCAGCCATCGCTTGCGGATCCGCGCGTTGAGCACCGGAGATTCCCAGCGGGGATTGCTGCCGATCAACAGCAGCACGTCCGCCTCTTCGATCCCCTGGACGGTGGAGTTGAACAGATAACTGGCTCGTTGGCTGGGAATCGCGGCCGTACCGTCCTGCCTGCAATCCAAATTCGGCGCGCCAAGGGCCTTCATCAGATCCTTGAGCGCCATCATCGCCTCGGCGTCGGCTTGATCTCCGACGATGGCACCAATATCCAGGCCGGAGCGGCCCTCGAGTCTTGACCGGATGGCAGCAAAAGCTTCGCCCCAACTCGCCGAATGAAGCCGGCCCTTCCGGCGCACATAGGGCCGGTCCAGGCGCTGGCGACGAAGGCCGTCATGCGCGAAGCGAGACTTGTCGCCGAGCCACTCCTCGTTCACCTCTTCGTTCAGGCGCGGCAAAATGCGCAGCACTTCCGGGCCGCGCGAATCGATTCGGATATTCGCGCCAAGCGCATCGAACACGTCGATGCCTTCGGTCTTGCGCAACTCCCATGGGCGCGCATTGAAGGCATAAGGCTTCGAGGTAAGCGCACCTACCGGGCAGAGATCGATGACATTTCCGGAAAGCTCACTTGCCACGGCGTGTTCAAGCGTGGTGATTTCCAAGTGCTCGCTGCGCCCGATCGCACCGATCGTCGGCACGCCCGCGACTTCCTCAGCGAACCGAATGCACCGGGTACAATGGATACACCGCGTCATCGTCGTCTTGATGAGCGGTCCCATGTCCTTGTCCGGCACCGCACGCTTGTTTTCCTCGAAGCGGCTCGTGTCCGCACCGTAGAACAGGGCCTGGTCCTGCAGGTCGCACTCGCCGCCCTGGTCACAGATCGGGCAATCAAGCGGGTGGTTGATGAGCAGGAACTCCATCACACCCTTGCGTGCCTTCTGCGTCATCGGGCTGGCGGTTAGCACTTCCATATTGTCGCCAGCGGGCATAGCGCATGAGGCGGCCGGTTTCGGCGGTCCTGGACGGATTTCGACGAGGCACATACGGCAATTGCCCGCAATCGAAAGACGTTCGTGATAGCAGAACCGCGGCACCTCCTTACCTGCGGCCTCTATCGCCTGAAGGACGGTGCTGCCGGGCGCGACCTCGACCTCTATTCCGTCGACGGTAAGCTTCGGCATCGGCTCCCCCCTCTCCCGAATCAGGCCGCCGCGGCCCGGGTACGGTGAGTAAGGATACGGTCCTCCATTTCGTGCCTGAAATGCCGGATCAACCCCTGGATCGGCCACGCCGAACCGTCGCCATGCGCGCAGATCGTATGCCCTTCGATTTCCTTGGATACATCGAGCAGCATGTCGATCTCCTCGACACGGGCACGGCCCGACGCCATTCGCTCCATTACGCGCATCATCCAGCCGGTTCCCTCGCGGCAAGGTGTGCACTGCCCGCAACTTTCATGAGCATAGAAGCGTGCAAGCCTCGCAATCGCGCGCACGACGTCCGTGGAACGGTCCATCACGATCACGGCAGCGGTTCCGAGCCCGCTCTGTACGTCGCGAAGCGCATCGAAGTCCATCAGCACCTCGTCGCAGATGCTTTTCGGCAGGATCGGCGTTGAGGAACCTCCGGGAATGACGGCTTTCAGATTGTCCCAGCCGCCCCGCACGCCGCCGGCATGCTTCTCGATAAGTTCCCTCATCGGGATGCTCATCGCCTCCTCGACATTGCAAGGGCGGTCCACATGACCCGAAATGCAGAACACCTTGGTGCCTGTGTTGTTGCTGCGCCCGAAGCCGGAGAACCACGATGCGCCTCTGCGCAGGATCGTTGGCACCACGGCGATGGTCTCAACATTGTTCACGGTCGTCGGACAACCGTAGAGCCCTGCCATGGCCGGGAATGGGGGTTTCAGTCGCGGCTGTCCCTTCTTGCCCTCCAGGCTCTCGATGAGAGCGGTCTCCTCGCCGCAGATATAGGCGCCGGCGCCTCGATGCACGAAAATGTCACAATCGATGCCTGAACCGCAGGCATTACGGCCGATAAGGCCTGCCTCGTAAGCCTCGTCGATGGCGTGCTGCAGGTGTCGCGCTTCGTTGTAGAACTCGCCGCGCACATAGATGTATGCGGCTCCGGCTCCCATCGCCGCACAAGCGACAAGGCAGCCCTCGACCAGCTTGTGCGGGTCCCAGCGCATCATGTCGCGGTCCTTGCACGTACCGGGCTCTCCCTCATCGGCGTTGACCACCAGATAGGCGGGGCGTCCATCGCTTTGCTTCGGCATGAAGGACCATTTGAGGCCAGTGGGAAATCCAGCGCCGCCACGCCCGCGCAATCCCGATGCCTTGACCTCCTCGACCAGCCACTCGCGTCCTTTGGCAATCAGATCGGCCGTGCCGTCCCAGTCGCCACGGGCGCGGGCGCCCTTCAACGTCCAGTCATGTTCGCCGTAAAGATTTGTAAAAATTCGGTCCCGGTCGCTCAGCATCGGGCGTCAGCCTCCAGCAGCGTCGTCTTGCCGCCTTCCGGCGCGGAATTCAGCCGCTCCCTCAGAGTTCCGGCGGCCGGCGGTCGGCCTTCGGCCAAGGCGTCGAGCAGCGATGCCGTCCGGGCTGCGTCAAGGTCTTCGTAGTAGTCGTCATTGACTTGGAGGATTGGCGCATTGACGCACGCTCCGAGGCATTCGACTTCCAGCAGCGTGAAAAGCCCCTTCTCGTCGGTTTCTCCAAATTCGAGCCCTGTCTTTTCCTTGCAGACCCGAACGACCTCATCGGATCCGCGCAGCCAGCACGGTGTCGTCGTGCAAACATGCAGGCGGTACTGCCCCACCCGCTCGCGGTAGTACATCGTGTAGAAGCTGGCGACCTCCCACACGCGGATCGCAGGCAGACCCAGGAAGTCGGCGACGTATTCGATCACGGCGGGGGATGTCCACCCGAGTTGTCGCTGCGCCAGGTCCAGCAACGGCATTACGGCGCTTTGTTGCCGACCTTCGGGGTATCTCGCGACCACCGCCTTTGCAGTCTTTAGATGGTCGGCCGTAAAGGCGAAGCTCTCGGCTGTTTCTGCTCCCCCGCTCATCGATCGACCTCTCCGAACACGATGTCCATGGCGCCCAGAATCGCAACGCTGTCGGCAAGCATATGGCCGCGCGACAGGAAGTCCATGGCAGCCAGATGCGCGAAACCGGGAGCCCGGATCTTGCAACGGTATGGTTTGTTGGTGCCGTCCGAGACCAGATAGACGCCGAACTCGCCCTTCGGTGCCTCCACTGCCGTGTAGGTTTCCCCGGGCGGCACCCGGTAACCCTCGGTGTAAAGCTTGAAATGATGGATCAGCGCCTCCATCGACTGCTTCATCTCGCCACGCTTGGGCGGAGCCACCTTGTTGCTCTCGGTGACGACCGGCCCATCCGGCATCTCCCGCACGCATTGGTCAATGATGCGGAGCGACTGGCGCATCTCTTCGACGCGGACCAGATAGCGGTCGTAGCAGTCACCGTTCTTGCCCACCGGAATGTCGAAATCGATCCGGTCATACACATCGTAGGGCTGAGCCTTGCGCAAGTCCCAGGGAACGCCCGACGCCCGCAGCATCGGTCCAGAAAATCCCCAGTTCAACGCATCCTCCACCGATACGCGTCCGATATCGACGGTGCGCTGCTTGAAAATACGATTCTCGTTTAGCAGCGCTTCCATATCGGTAACGAATTTGGGAAATGCCGCGGACCATTCGGCAATGTCGTCGAGCATCCCTTCCGGGAGGTCCTGATGGACACCGCCGGGTCGGAAATAGGCGGCGTGAAAGCGGGCGCCGCTCGCGCGTTCATAGAACTCCAACAACAATTCGCGCTGCTCGAAACCCCAAAGCATGGGCGTCATGGCGCCAACGTCCAAAGCAAAAGCCGTCAGGTTCAACAGATGGTTCAGGATGCGCGAAATCTCGGAGAACAAGACGCGGATATACTGACCGCGCTCCGGCACGTCGATGCCAAGTAGCCTCTCGGTTGCAAGCGCAAAGGCGTGTTCCTGATTCATCGGTGCGACATAGTCGAGTCGATCGAAATAAGGTACCGCTTGGAGATAGGTCTTATGCTCGATGAGTTTCTCGGTTCCGCGGTGCAGCAGGCCGATATGGGGGTCGATGCGGTCCACAACCTCACCGTCCAATTCCATGACCATCCGCAGTACACCATGAGCGGCCGGGTGCTGGGGGCCGAAATTCAATGTGTAGTTCCGGATCTGGGCCTCAGCCATCAGGCGCCTCCGCCTTCTCGTCACCAGGCAGCGGTCCCTCCCACGGGCTGAGATAGTCGAAGGAACGGAACTCCTGTGTCAGTTCCACCGGCTCATAGACGACGCGTTTCTGTTCGTCGTCGTACCGGACTTCGACATACCCGGTGAGCGGGAAATCCTTGCGCATCGGATAGCCTTCGAATCCGTAGTCGGTCAGCAGTCGGCGCAGGTCCGGATGGTTTGAAAAGAAAATGCCGTAGAGGTCCCAGGCTTCCCGCTCGAGCCAGACCGCCGAACTGAAGAGCCCCGATGCGGAAGGCACCGGCATATCTTCGTCCGTCGCTGTCTTGACGCGGATCCGAAGGTTGTGGCGGTGACTCAGCAAATTGTAGACAACCTCGAACCGCTCCGAACGCTCCGGATAGTCGACACCGCAAAGATCGACGAGGCACCTGAAGTGGCAATTTGCGTCATCGCGCAGAAAGGTTAGCACCTCAAGCAGAGCATCCCGCCCGGCCCGCAACACCAATTCCGAGGCTCCGGGTTCGAGCACAACCTTCTCGCCTATCGCCGCCTCGACATGCTCGGCGAGGTCTTTCAGGGCTTCGTCCATCTATGGGTCCGGTTCAGCGCGTTATCGTGCCGGTACGCTGAATCTTCTTCTGAAGCAGCAGCACGCCGTAGAGCAACGCTTCGGCGGTCGGCGGACATCCTGGCACATACACATCGACCGGCACGATTCGGTCGCAGCCCCGGACCACGGAATAGGAATAGTGGTAGTAGCCGCCGCCATTGGCACACGAGCCCATGGAGATCACCCAGCGCGGCTCGGCCATCTGGTCGTAAACCTTGCGAAGCGCCGGCGCCATCTTGTTGGTAAGCGTACCAGCCACGATCATGACATCGGACTGTCGCGGGCTCGGACGAAACACGACGCCGAAGCGGTCGAGGTCGTAACGCGAGCAGGCCGTGTGCATCATTTCCACGGCGCAGCAGGCAAGCCCGAAAGTCATCGGCCACAACGACCCCGAACGTGCCCAATTCACCAGTTTGTCCAGTTGCGCAACCACATAGCCGCGGTCCTGGAGTTCGTCGTTGACCCCGCGCAGCAATGCGTCTTGCTCCACTCCCGGCCCGAGCGCCGGCTGGCCGATCACTCCCATTCAAGCGCCCCTTTGCGCCATTCGTAGATGAATCCAACCGTCAGCACGCCAAGGAAAATCACCATCGACCAAAAACCAAGCATGCCGATACCGCCAAGCGAAATCGCCCAGGGAAACAGGAATGCCACTTCAAGATCGAAGATGATGAACAGGATGGCGACCAGATAAAAGCGCACATCGAAGCGTCCCCGGGTGTCGGTGAAAGCCTCGAAGCCGCATTCGTAGGTCGAGAGCTTTTCGGAGTCCGGCTTTTGCCGCGCAATGACCATTGAAGCGATCACGGCGCCTGCCGCTAGCGCTCCGGCAACAGCCGTGAAGATCAATATCGGTACATACTCCGCCAGAAGCGCATCCATCGTCCTGGGCCCGCCTCCCTTTTCTCGAACCCGATCCCAGCGCACCATAGTGGCCGAAGATACGGCTGCAAAGCCCTGACAAGGCCCTCCGGACATGCGGCCGGCGACAGGGGTAGTGGCGGGAGTGACGGGACTCGAACCCGCGGCCTCTGGCGTGACAGGCCAGCGCTCTAACCGACTGAGCTACACCCCCGCAGGCGCAACAGCGACCGTCTAGCCGAGACCTGCCGATCAGTCAAGGACGCGGCCTAATTCTGAGGATGTGTTGGGCCGCTTCGGGTTACAGCGTCTTTCGGCGCCGGACGCGCGGAGCTTCTGGGGATGTCGGAACGGACGTGCCGGCGCTACCGGCGGCGCTGGGAGGAGGACGAGCTGTAGGGTTTGTACGACCGTCGGCTGGGTAAAGCCTCCTCGCGCCGGGTTCCGGTCGATCGGGTGGCCTGGGTGCTTGCTGCAAAAGCCAGGACTTGATCTGACATCGCTGCCTTATTGGCTTGGCGGCCAAAAGGCGAAATAATTTCTCCTATGCCGCAGCTAATCTTGGAACAAACCGGGCAAAACGCCAATTCACTCTGAGCACGCAAAACGGCCAGATAACAAAATTGTCAATTGATTATCCAGAAAGATTAGTGGTGGGCGATGACGGGATCGAACCGCCGACCCCCTCGGTGTAAACGAGGTGCTCTCCCGGCTGAGCTAATCGCCCCCAGGCTCAGGCTCGCCCGACCTGCCGTCAATTCACGGCGTCTTTCAAGCCCTTCCCGGCCCTGAACTTCGGCTGGTTCGACGGAGCAACATCGATCGTTTCACCGGTCCTGGGGTTCCGCGCCTTGGATGCGGGCCGGTGGGCTACCGAAAAGGTCCCGAAACCGATCAGGCGCACATCCTGACCATCGGCAAGCGCTTTGCTGATGGTATCGAAAACAGCCTCCACGGCCCGGGTGGCCTCGGCCCGTTGCAAGTTTGCGGATACCGCAACAGCTCCAACCAGATCGTTCTTGTTCATTCTTTCTCCCTCCCGTCTTCGCTGAGGATGATGCAGTTGCTAACCCGATTCACAGCAAACGTCCAGAGAAACCATACACAATCGGGAACAATATAGAATCCGATTGCATATCAATGCGTAACCATCCCTCCGAAAGTTGCCCCTTCTACGGCCGACGGAGGGGTCTCCACCGCCTCCGGAGGTTGCCACTCTATCGGCGTTGGAATATCAGTCAACGCCCGGCTCAGCACTTCATCGACGGTTTCGATCGGAACGATCTCAAGGCTGTTCGTCACAGTGTCAGGTATCTCCGCGAGGTCCTTCATATTTTCCTCGGGAATCAACACGGTGGTGATGCCGGCCCGTAAAGCCGCAAGCAATTTCTCCTTCAGCCCGCCGATCGGCAGAACACGGCCGCGCAGCGTGATTTCCCCGGTCATCGCAACATCGCGCCGAACCGGGATAGCCGTAAGCGCGGAAATGATCGACGTGCACATGGCGACGCCGGCGGAGGGTCCGTCCTTCGGTGTTGCCCCTTCCGGCACATGAACATGGATGTCCCGGCGGTCGAATTCCGGTGGAACGATTCCGAACCGCAGCATCCTGGAACGAACGAAGCTGCGCGCCGCCTCCACCGACTCCTGCATGACATCGCCGAGCTTGCCGGTGTGCTTGACGTTGCCCTTGCCCGGCATGACGACGGCCTCGACAGAAAGGATCTCGCCGCCTACCTCTGTCCATGCAAGGCCCGTCGTGACCCCGACAAGATCTTCCAGTTCCGTCTGTCCGTAGCGGAACTTGCGCACACCGGCATAGGTTTCGAGATTGTCGCTCTCGACGCTAACTGCCCCGGTTTCACTGGTCGCCAGCTCCTTCACCGCCTTGCGCTGCAGGTTCGCGATCTCCCGCTCCAGGTTTCGGACGCCGGCCTCACGCGTGTAGTACCGGATAAGGTCGCGCAGAGCGCCATCCGAAATCGACCATTCTTCGTTCTTCAGCCCGTGCGCCGTCAATTGCTTACCAATCAAGTGGCGGCGGGCGATTTCGACTTTCTCGTCCTCGGTGTATCCGGGAATACGGATCACTTCCATACGGTCGAGCAAGGGTTGAGGCAGCCTGAGCGTATTCGCCGTCGTGACGAACATCACATCCGACAAGTCGTAGTCCACTTCCAGGTAATGATCGTTGAAAGTGCTGTTCTGTTCGGGGTCGAGCACTTCCAGAAGTGCCGATGACGGGTCGCCGCGCCAGTCCGCACCAAGCTTGTCCACCTCGTCCAGCAGGAAAAGCGGGTTGGACGACTTTGCCTTCTTCATGCCTTGGACCACCTTGCCGGGCATGGATCCGATATAGGTGCGACGGTGTCCGCGGATCTCGGCCTCGTCGCGTACCCCACCCAGCGACATGCGCACGAAATTACGCCCCGTGGCCCGTGCGATCGACTTGCCGAGCGAAGTCTTGCCAACACCGGGTGGCCCGACCAGACAGAGGATTGGACCCTTCAGCTTCCGCACGCGATTCTGGACCGCCAGATATTCAACGATCCGCTCCTTGACCTTTTCCAGACCGTAGTGGTCTTCGTCGAGAACAATCTCCGCGGCGCGCACGTCCCTCTTCACCCTGGTCCGCTTTTTCCAGGGGATGCCGAGCATCCAGTCGAGATAGTTGCGCACGACCGTGGCCTCAGCCGACATCGGGCTCATGCTGCGCAGCTTCTTGAGCTCCGCAGTTGCCTTCTCCGCTGCTTCTTTGGAGAGACGTGTCTTCTTGATCGCCTCCTCGATCTCCGAGAGCTCGTCACGGCCCTCCCCGCCGTCGCCCAGCTCCTTCTGGATCGCCTTCATCTGCTCATTCAGGTAGTACTCTCGCTGCGTGCGTTCCATCTGCCGCTTTACGCGCGAGCGGACCCGTTTCTCAACTTCGAGCACATCCATCTCGCCTTCCATATACGCGTAAACGCGCTCCAGACGCTGGAAGACAGGTATCGTTTCAAGCAGTTCCTGCTTCTCGGCAATCTTGAGACTCAGATGGGCCGCAACGGTGTCGGCGAGCTTGGAAGGATCCTCGATCTGGCCGACCGTGGCTATGACCTCGGGCGGAATCTTCTTGTTGAGCTTGACGTAGTTCTCGAAATGCGAAACCACCGAGCGGACCAGCGCCGACATTTCCTGCGGGTCCCCCTCACCGCCTTCCGGGACATCCCGGGCCGACGTCTCGAAGAACTCATCCCGGTCGGTGTAGTCTAGGATTTCTGCACGGCCCTGCCCTTCGACCAGCACTTTCACGGCGCCGTCCGGCAGCTTCAGGAGTTGAAGCACGGAGCCTATCGTGCCGATTCGGAAAATATCGTCCGGTCCCGGCTCGTCGGTTGCAGCATCCTTCTGCGTGACCAGTAGAATCTGCTTGTCGTTCTTCATCGTCTCTTCGAGAGCCAGCACGGATTTCTCGCGCCCGACGAAGAGCGGCACGATCATGTGGGGAAAGACCACAATGTCCCGCAAGGGGAGAACAGGATAGAGGTCGCCGCTGGAACTACTCATGATGCATCCTTGGGGGGCTCTGCGATGGGCCAGGCTGACTTGATGACATCATTTCAACTGCCTCGCACAGCCCTTATCTGGGAACGGGTCGCGGCCCGTTCAAGCGCCCGCCTTGGTCTCGTTCCCGCGCTCGACATAAATGTGCAAAGGCTGCGCGCCCCCCTCCACAACCTCGCGGCTTATGACGATCTCCTCGACGCCCTCCATGCCCGGCAGGTCGAACATGCTGTCGAGAAGGATGCTCTCCATGATTGCCCTGAGGCCGCGCGCGCCTGTCTTGCGCGAAATCGCCTTGGCGGCGATACCCTTCAGCGCATCCTCGGCGAATGTCAGCCGTACGTCTTCCATGTCGAACAGGCGCTGGTACTGTTTGACTAGGGCGTTCTTGGGCCGCGTGAGGATTTCGATCAGCGCGCCTTCCTCGAGGTCCTCTAGCGTGGCGATGACCGGCAGCCTGCCGACGAACTCCGGGATGAGGCCGAACCGCAAAAGGTCTTCCGGTTCGATTCCCTTCAGAACCTCGCCCGTCTGACGGTCCTCGGGTGCGTTCACATCGGCGCCGAAGCCTATCGACGATCCCCTGCCCCGCTGCGAGATGATCTTTTCCAGTCCGGAAAACGCGCCGCCGCAGATGAAGAGGATGTTTGTCGTATCCACCTGGAGGAATTCCTGCTGCGGATGCTTGCGCCCGCCCTGCGGGGGCACCGAGGCAACCGTCCCCTCCATGATCTTCAGAAGCGCCTGCTGCACGCCTTCGCCCGATACGTCGCGCGTGATGGACGGGTTGTCCGACTTGCGGGAAATCTTGTCCACCTCGTCGATATAGACGATTCCGCGCTGGGCCCGTTCGACATTGTAGTCGGCGGCCTGCAACAGGCGCAGAATGATGTTCTCCACATCTTCCCCGACATAACCGGCTTCCGTAAGCGTCGTCGCATCCGCCATGGTAAACGGCACGTCCAGAATACGCGCCAGCGTCTGCGCGAGCAGCGTCTTGCCGCATCCCGTCGGGCCGATCAGCAAAATATTCGACTTCGCTATCTCGACATCGCCCGCCTTCGCGTTGCTGCCGAGGCGCTTGTAATGGTTGTGTACGGCCACGGAAAGCACGCGCTTGGCCCGGTCCTGACCGATTACGTAGTCGTCGAGAACCTTGCAGATACGGGCCGGCGTCGGAACGCCGTCCCTGGATTTCACGAGAGAGCTACGATTCTCCTCCCGAATGATATCCATGCACAGTTCGACGCACTCGTCGCAAATGAACACGGTCGGTCCTGCTATCAGCTTCCGGACCTCGTGTTGACTTTTCCCACAGAACGAACAGTAGAGCGTGTTCTTGGAATCGCCGCTCGATTTGCTCATCTTCGATCCCAACATTCCCCGAAGCTGCAGCCCGCAAGCCGCAAAGCCATGTTAGCGAGATTTGCCCCCCGGGCCAACGGTTTCCGTTGCAGTGTGCTTCGCCGCACCTGCCGCCGCCTTAGGTGGTTTCGTCCTCGGTCGGAACGCGGTGCTCGACCACCTCGTCCACAATGCCGAATTCCCGGGCTTCGTCCGGGCTCATGAAACGGTCGCGATCCAGTGCTTCCTCGACCTTCTCCAGCGTCTGGTCGCAATGCTTCACATAGATTTCGTTCAGGCGCCCCCGCAGGGCAAGAATCTCGCGCGCGTGGATCTCGATATCGCTGGCCTGGCCGTGGAAGCCGCCGGAGGGCTGGTGCACCATCACCCGGGCATTGGGTAGCGCATAGCGTTTGCCCGGCGCGCCGGCGGACAGCAACAACGATCCCATGGATGCCGCCTGCCCGATGCACACGGTCGACACATCGCAGCGGATGTATTGCATGGTGTCGTAGATCGCGAGGCCTGAAGTCACCGCGCCGCCGGGCGAGTTGATGTAGAAGGAAATATCCTTGCTCGGGTTTTCCGCCTCCAGGAACAGCAGCTGTGCTGCGATCAGCGCGCCCACCTGGTCGAAGACCGGTCCCGTGAGGAAGACGATCCTCTCCTTGAGCAGGCGGGAATAGATATCATAGGCCCGCTCGCCTCGGTTCGTGCTCTCCACGACCATGGGCACGAGTGTGTTCATGTAAATTTCGTTCCGATCGCGCATGGCGGTCGTTTACTCCTCTTCGGAAACGCCTTCCGACGCCGCGATCAACTCCTCGGCGCTTACCTGGCGGGCCGTAATTTGGGCGAGTTCAAGGATATAGTCGACTACCTTGTTTTCCAGAATCGGCCCCTCGAACTGCGACAGCGCCGACGGGTTGTTCCGGTAGAAATCCAGCACGACCTGTTCCTGACCCGGAAACCGCTGCACCTGGGCGGCCATGGCCCGCTGCAGGTCTTCCTGGCCAACCTCGATATTGTTCTGCCGACCGACCTCCGCCAGCAAAAGGCCCAGCCGGATACGCCGCTCGGCAACCTTCCTGTATTCGTCCCGGAGTTCTTCGTCGGTCTTGCCTTCGCGGACCTCTTCGGCGTCGGGGCCTTCCAGGCGCTTCTCGATCTCGCCCCAGATCGACCCGAACTCCTGCTCGACCATGCTCTCCGGCAGAGGAAAGTCGTGCATTTCCTCCAAACGGTCGAACAGATGTCTCTTGACGATCATCCGGGAGACATTCGCGTACTGTCCCTTCACCCGGTCTACGACACCCTGGCGCAGCGATGCCAGATCATCATAACCGACCCGCTTCGCCAACTCGTCGTCCGGATCGCTCGAGCGACGTTCCCGGACCTGCTTGACACTGACCGAAAATACGGCGGTCTTGCCCGCCAGATGCGCAGCGTTGTAGTCCTCGGGAAAAACGACCTCGATATCGCGTGATTCTCCTGCGCGCACCCCGGTAAGCTGGTCTTCGAAACCGGGAATAAACTCGCCTGAGCCGAGTTCAATCTCATAGTCTTCCGCGGCGCCGCCAGCAAACGCTTCGCCATCGATCTTGCCTTCGAAATCGATCGTAAGAGTGTCGGCATCCACGGCGCCGCGGTCTTCCTCCATGGGCACCAGTTCGGCGGTGGCACTGGCGATGCGGCCGATCTCCTCTTCGACGGTCTCTTCGGCTGGCTCGGCTTCAAGGCGTTCGAGTTCCAGAGAACCGAAGTCGATCGGCTCGATCTCCGGCAACGCCTCGACACTGATCGTGTATTCGAGGTCCACCCCGGCCGGCAGACCGTTCTCAAGGTCGGAGACCATATCGATCTGCGGCATGACAGCCGGCTTCAGGCCCCGTTCCTCTATCGCTTGCTGCGTGCCGCGATTGATCGTTGCCTCAAGGATTTCTCCTTCGACCGCCCTGCCGAAGCGCTGGCGCAGGATCTTCATCGGCGCCTTGCCGGGTCGGAATCCCGGAAGCCGCATGCCGGCGCCATATTCCGCCAGCTTTCGGTCGATGTCGGCGTGCAGGTCGTCGGCAGGCACGACAACGCGAAAATCGTGCTTGAGCCCGTCGGCGAGTGTTTCGGTAATCTGCATATGTTAAGGCTTCAACTGGTTACGATCGTTGGTCTCCGGCCAGGACGACCCTTGGTGCGGGCGGAGGGACTTGAACCCCCACGGCCGCAAGCCACCGGATCCTAAATCCGGCGCGTCTACCAATTCCGCCACGCCCGCCGGGAGGGGCGGAGACTTATATCGAAACTTCGTCCGGCTCAAGAGCGCAGCGACAAACGTGCCGATGCTTCCAGGATAGCGTCCGTATCCAGCCCGTGCGCCCGGTAAAGATCGGGAATGTCGCCCGACTGTCCGAAGCTCGTCGTGCCGAGCGCTTCGACGCGATGCCCGGCAACCGAACCAAGCCATCCAAGCGCGCTCGGATGGCCGTCCAGAACCGTCACCAAGCCGCCGCGCCGCGAAATCGGCGCCAGTAGCCGGGCCGCCTGGCTGCCCTCGCCGTGCGCCAGCCAATCGCCGTGCAGACAGTCAACCGAAGTAACCGCCAACAAACCTGCTTCCGGCATGTCCTCGCGAACAAGCGTCAGCGCTGCCAGCGCTTCCGGCAGCACCGCGCCCATCGCGACGATAGCCAACTCCGACCCGTCAGCCGGCGGTTCGATCCAGTAGCCTCCGGCTATCGCGGCCGAGACATCCAACTCCCGCCGCGGCTGTTCCAGCGGCCGGGTAGACAGGCGCAGGTAAACCGAGCCCCCATCTTCGGCCTGCATATGAACAAAGCCCCAATGCATGATCGCCGCAAGTTCGTCCGCGTAGGCTGGCTCGAATGCGGTAAGTCCCGGCTGGGCGAGGCCAATGCTGGGGGTAGCGCCGGACTGGTGCGCGCCGCCCTCCGGCGCAAGCGTGACTCCTGATGGCGTCGCCACGACCATGAAGCGCGCGTCCTGGTAGGCGGCATAGTTCAGCGCATCCAGGCCCCGGGCGATAAACGGGTCGTAGAGCGTTCCGACCGGGAACAGGCGCTCGCCGGTCAGCTCCGCCGAAAGCCCGAGAGCGGCCAGGCAAAGGAACAGGTTGTTCTCGGCAATACCGAGCTCGACATGCTGGCCGGTCGGACCTTGGAGCCAGCGCTGCGCCGATACGACATTCTCTTCCCGGAAAACGTCCTCCACTACTTCGCGCGCGAATATGCCGCGACGGTTCACCCAGCCGCCCAGACCGGTAGAAACTGTGACATCGGGCGATGCAGTCACGATGCGGTCCGCCAGCGGCCCTCCCTCACGGGCGATTTCGACCAGAATCCGGCCGAAGGCCTCCTGTGTGGACATGCGCGCGCCGGCGGGCACCGGTAAACCGGCGGGCAGTGCGACAGGAGCTGCATTCTGGCGACGCGGCGGGCTGCGGTAGAAGGGCGATCCTTCGATGATGGGCTGCAGTTGTTCTGGCGGGATATCCAACCCGGCGTCGGTTTCCCATTCCTCGCCTGGGCGGATACCCACTGATGCTCGGAAGGCTTCCATCTGGCCGGGATTCATGAGGCCGGCGTGATTGTCCTTGTGGCCTGCGAAGGGCAGGCCATAGCCCTTGATGGTGTATGCGATGAAACAGGTCGGCCGATCATCCTCAACCGCCTCGAACCCATCAAGCAGGGCAGCCATGTCCTGGCCGGCGAGATTGGTCATGAGGCTGTGCAACCGCTCGTCGTCGTGCTGCTTCAGCAGTGCGCGGATGCCACCGAGATGGCCGAGATCCTCCTGCAGCGCCTCTCTCCATGCTGCCCCTCCCTTGTAAACGAGGGCCGAGTAGCGGGAGTTCGGGCAGTCGTCGATCCAGCGTTCCAGGGCCTTGCCGTCGCGCTTTCTGAATGCGGCCTGCAGGCGTTTGCCGTACTTCAGTATATGAACCTGCCAGCCCATAGCTTGGAAAAGGCCGTCGAGCCGCCGGAACAGGCGGTCCGTAACGACGGAGTCGAGGCTCTGGCGGTTGTAGTCGATGATCCACCAGAGGTTGCGGACATCGTGCTTCCAGCCTTCGAGCATCGCCTCGAAGACATTGCCTTCGTCGATCTCCGCATCGCCCATCACAGCTACCATGCGCCCAGGCGGGCTGTCGTTGCCCAAGCCCTTCAGACGCACATAGTCCTGCATGATGGAAGCGAAGGTGGTCATACCCACGCCGAGGCCGACGGAACCGGTCGAGAAGTCGACATCGTCGCTGTCCTTCGTGCGCGAGGGGTAGCTCTGCGCGCCTCCGAATGCACGAAAGCGTTCCAGCTTGTCGCGGGACTGCCGCCCAAGGAGATACTGGATAGCGTGATAGACCGGGCTTGCATGGGGTTTCACCGCTACCCGGTCGCCAGTGGTCAGCGTATCGAAATACAGCGCCGTCAAGATTGTCGCGGCCGAAGCGCTGGACGCCTGATGTCCTCCGACCTTCAGCCCGTCGCGGTTCTCGCGAAGGTGGTTGGCGTTATGGATCATCCAGGAAGACAACCAGAGCACTTTGCGCTCAAGCGCTTCCAAGGCTGCAAGGCGTTCCGGGTCCATGCTTCTTTTCAAGCGCTCTCGAGACTGGTTCAATCGTTGCCGGGAGGAAACGCCATGGTTGTCACCTTCAAGCAACTGACCCCGGCGTTCGGCGCCGAAGTATCAGGCGTCGACATCACTGAGGGCGTGGATATTTCCGACTTTGCCGAAATCGCGCGCCTTTTCAACGATTATTCGGTTCTCGTGTTCCGGAGTCAGCACATAGACGACCAACAGCAGATCGCTTTCTCGAAGCGTTTCGGACCTTTGGAAGGCACCGTGCGCTCGAATGTCGGCGCCGGGTCGGAGATTGCGATGATTTCCAATGTCGATCCGGAGACCGACACGATCCTGCCGTCAGACGATTGGCGCAATGTGTATAACTCGGGCAACGAGATGTGGCACACGGACAGTTCCTTCAAGCGGGTGCCGGCTACGGCTTCGCTGCTGTCGGGGCGTGAGGTGCCTCCGGAAGACGGCGAAACCGAGTTCGCGACCGGGCGCGCCGCATGGGAAGACTTGGAGGACGCCTTGAAGGAGGAGCTCGAAGACCTGGTGGCCATTCACGACTTCTCCTATTCGCGCGGGTTGATACGCAGCGACCTGGTGGACGAAGCGCAGCGCCGGGAAACGCCGCCAGTGCCGCAGGCCGTGGTTCGCCGCAACCCGGCGAACGGTCGCCGCAATATCTACGCCGGCGCCCATGCCAGCCACATTCGCGGGCGAGACGTCGAAGAGAGCCGCGCCTTTCTGCGCAGTCTTACCGACCGCATCGTGCGGGAGCGCTACGTCTATACCCACCGCTGGCAGCAGGGCGATCTGGTCATGTGGGACAACCGCTGTTGCCTGCATCGCGGCCGCCCCTGGAACAAGGCGAAATACCGCCGGGTGATGCACCGCACGACCGTCGCCGGGCTCGGGCCAACCGCCGCGTGAGAGGCGGCTGGGGCGTCGTCGGGGCGACCTTCCTCGTCCTGTTCGTCGGATTCGGTGCTGCCTATACCTTCTCGACTTTCTTTCCCTCGCTTGAGCGCGAGTTCGGAGCGACCCGAGCTGAGACGAGCCTGGTCTTTTCGCTGGCGGCGTTTCTCTATTTCGGCTTCGGTGCCATCTCCGGCCGGATCGCCGACGTCTTGGGGCCGCGCGAACTGTGTATCGCAGGCATGGTCGTGGCCGGCGCCGGCCTCCTCTTCGCTGCCCATGCGACTACACTCTGGCAGGTCTGCCTGGGATACGGGCTCGGTGTCGGGTTCGGAGTCGGGCTTGCCTATGTGCCCGCAGTGGGCGCCGTACAGCGATGGTTCACGACGCAGCGGGGCATGGCCTCCGGTTTCGCCGTTGCCGGCATCGGTGTGGGCACGCTTGTGGCGCCGCTCATTGCCGTGGTTCTGATCGAGGCCGCCGACTGGCGTTTCGCCTATCTTGCACTAGCGCTCGGCGTCCTGGTGCTCGGGGGTGGCGCCGCACATTTCATAACCGCGCCGGCGGCCGGAGCGGCTTCCGGTCCCGCGCTGTCGGGCTTCACCGTAGGCGAAGCGCTGTCCAGCCGCACATTCTGGATTCTCTACACGGCAACCCTGGTGCTCGCCTTCGGCATCTTCATCCCTTTCGTGCATGCGGTCCCCCACGCGCTCGACCGGGGCTTTTCCGTGGTCGAGGCGAACGCGCTAATTCCCCTTGTGGGCGTCGGCAGTACGGTGGGACGGTTTGTCCTGGCACCGATAGCCGACCGCATCGGACGAAAGCTCTGCCTGTCGCTGCTTTACGCCGGCATGGGCGCCGCACTGGCGGCTTGGATGCTGGCCGGACCGTTCTGGCATCTGGCGGCCGTGGCCGCCATATTCGGCCTCTGCTATGGCGGCTTTGTCGCGCTTGCGCCGTCGGTAACGGCGGACCTGTTCGGGCTGCGCTCCGTAGGCGCGCTTATCGGGCTGCTCTATTCGAGCGTCGGTATCGGCACCCTCTTCGGTCCGCCGCTGGCGGGTCTGGCCTATGACGAACTCGGCAGCTACGAGTGGCCGTTCTTTGCCGTTGCCCTCTGCGCCGCCGCGGCGGCTTGCGCCATCGCCTTCATTCCGTCCGCGGAACGGCCCCGCAGGCCTTGAGGCGGGCCGGCCGCTTGCCGGATGCGTCCGCCGCGATATGCTCTAGGACACGAAGCGCGGGCATCGCCTGCGCGGACCAACCGTTCGCACGATGAAGACGGAAGCCCATGGAAATGCGGGAAGCCAAGTTCGGTATCGGCCAGGTGGTGAGGCATCGCCGCTACCCGTTCCGGGGCGTTATATTCGATGTCGATCCGACCTTTTCCAACACGGAAGAATGGTGGGAATCGATCCCGGCGGAGACGCGGCCGCGCCGCGATCAGCCCTTCTACCACCTGCTCGCGGAGAACGCGGAAACGACCTATATCGCCTATGTTTCCGAGCAGAACCTTCTCGAAGACCATTCCGGCCGCCCCTGCCGGCATCCGCAGGTGGACGAAATGTTCGGCGAATACGAGAACGGCCACTACGCGCCTCTTCCCTACTACCAAAACTGAATGCACTCGGAGGGAACCGCCATGGCGGAGCCTCTTTTCGCGGGCCTCAAGGTCCTCGATGTGGCCAGCTTCATCGCAGCGCCGGTGGCGGCGACCATGCTCGCCGACTTCGGAGCGGACGTTATCAAGGTCGAGCCGCCAACGGGCGATTCCTATCGCGGACTGTCGGCGTTTCCGGGTTTCCCCTCGTCCCATGTGGACTATTCCTGGATGGTGGACAACCGCTCGAAGCGGGGGCTTGCGCTCGATCTGCGACAGGAGGCCGGGCGTGCGGTCCTGCGGGAGCTGGCTGCGACGGCCGATGTCTTCATCACCAACTATCCGCCGCGTGTGCGCGAACAGCTCAAGCTGCGCTACGAGGACATAGCCCCGCTCAACGATCGGCTGATCTACGCCTCGCTGTCGGCCTATGGCGAGGCCGGGCCCGAGGCCGGCAAGACCGGCTTCGACTCGACGGCGCTCTGGGCGCGCACGGGGCTGATGGACCTGGTGCGCCCCGATCCGGAGGGGTCTCCGGCGCGCTCGCTGCCCGGCATGGGCGACCATCCGACCGGGGTTGCGCTGTTCGCGTCCGTGATGATGGCGCTCTACCGCCGGCAGATGACCGGCAAGGGCGGCAAGGCGCATACCAACCTCATGGCGAACGGCGTCTGGTTCAATGCGTTCTACGCCCAGGCGGCGCTTTGCGGCCTCGACATCCCGACCCGGCCGAAGCGCGAGAACTGGGCGACGGGCGTCGCCAACCACTACCGCTGCGCGGACGGGCGCTGGTTCATCCTGAGCCTCGTCAACGAGGACAAGCAGTGGCCGAACCTGCTGCGGGCGCTCGATCGGCCCGACCTCGGCACGGACGCGCGCTTCGCCGAGAAGCCGGCCCGGCACCGCCATGCCCGCGAGCTGATCGCGGTTCTGGACGAGGTCTTCATCCGCGAGCCCTGGCCCGTCTGGCGGGAACGGCTGGAGGCGGAGGGGTTGGCATTCGGCGTCGTCGGGAAGACCGAGGACATTCCGGACGACCCGCAGATGCGGGCTGCGGAAATCGTGGTTCCCCACGAGGACCCGTCCGGCCTTTCGAGCCACACGGTTGCAGCACCCATCTGGGTCGAGGACGAAGAGAAGATCGCTCCCCGGCCCGCGCCGGGGACCGGCCAGCACACGGATGAGATCCTTGCCGAGTTGGGGCGCACGCCGGAAGAAATCTCCGCTTTGAGGGCTTGCGGCGCGGTTGCTTGAAGCTGGAGCCGAAGCGGCCCGGTTCCGCGCGCCCGTCCCCGAGTTCAATGCCCTGCCGCTTACGCTACGATAACCGTCATTCACGGGGAGGCCGGACATGCCTGACGGAACGCGGAGCGCATTCGGGGCGAGCCATTGGGGCGCCTTCACGGCGACGGCGACCGACGGGCGGTTGGTCGGCGTTGAGCCGTTCGGCATGGACCCAAGCCCGGCGCCTTTCATCCGGGCGCTGCCGGACGCAGTTCATGCCGAGTGCCGCATTGCGACGCCTGCGGTGCGGCAATCGTGGCTGGAAGGCGGACCCGGCGCCAACGCTGCCGCGCGGGGAACGGAACCATTCGTCGCGGTGAGCTGGGACCGCGCGCTCGACCTGGTGGCGGGCGAGCTCCAACGGGTCGCAAAGGAATACGGCAACGAAGCCATCTACGGCAGTTCCGGCTGGGGCAGCGCCGGTAACTTCCACAATGCGCGCAGCCAGCTCGGGCGTTTCCTCAACCTCCATGGCGGCTTCGTCGACCAGGTAACGAGCTTCAGCGTCGGCGCAGCCAGCGTCATCGTCCCGCGCATCGTCGGCTCGATGCAGCCGGTGTTCGGGCCGGTCAACACATGGCCCGTGATTGTAGAGCACACGGAGCTGATGGTGGCGTTCGGCGGCATGCCGCCCAAGAATTCCATGGTCAATCAGGGCGGTGTCGGCGCACATGAGTCCGCCGACTGGCACAGGCGCGCGGTGGAAGCCGGGACCTGTTTCGTGTGCATCGGCCCGATCCGCGACGACACGGGAGACGAGGCCGAAGCCGAATGGCACCCGGTCCGGCCCAACACCGATCTCGCCGTCATGCTGGGGCTCGCGCACACACTCCTCAGCGAAGACCTGCACGATGCCGATTTCCTCGCTCGCTACTGTACCGGATTCGACAGGCTTGCCGCCTACCTCCTCGGCGTGGCGGACGGGATCGTCAAGGACGCCGACTGGGCCTCCGGAATCGCCGGGATGCCGGCCGGGGCGATCCGCGACCTCGCCCGCCGGATGGCGTCTTCGCGCACGCTGATCGGCGTGAGCTGGTCGGTCCAGCGCGCCGACCGGGGCGAGCAGCCCTACTGGATGACCATCGCGCTTGCGGCGATGCTGGGCCAGATCGGCCTGCCGGGAGGAGGGTTCGGCTTCGGCTACGGCGCCATGCACGGTATCGGCGCGGCGACCCGGCAAGTGGCGCCACCCAGGCTTCCCACGGGAAAGAACGACGTCGGTTGCAACATCCCCGTCGCGCGGCTGGCGGACATGCTCCTCAACCCCGGCGCGCCATACAGCTTCAACGGGGAGGACCGCCATTACCCCGATATCCGGCTGATCTACTGGTGCGGCGGCAACCCGTTTCACAAGCATCAGGACCTGAACAACCTGCTCAGGGGCTGGGCCAAACCGGACACCATCATCATCCACGAGCCCTGGTGGACGCCGGCGGCGAAGCGGGCGGACATCGTGCTGCCCTGCACGACGACGCTCGAACGGAACGACATTGCAGCGTCCCAGTTCGACCGCTTCGTTCTGGCGAGCCAGCAGGCGATCGATCCTGTCGGCCAGGCGCGCAGCGAATACGACATCTACAGCGGTCTGGCCGACCGGCTCGGTTTTGCCGAGGCCTTCACCGAGGGCCGCAGCGAGATGGAATGGCTGCGCCACCTCTACGATCTCTATCGCCAGCGCGTCGCGAAGGACGGCATCGAGATGCCGGGCTTCGAGAGCTTCTGGGAGGCCGGGCATTTCGCACTCCCGCAGCACGACAGCCCTCCAATTCCCTTCGCCGACTTCCGCCAGGACCCGGATGGCGCGCCACTTAAGACCCCGTCGGGAAAAATCGAGATCTACTCGGAAACCATCGCGGGTTTCGGCTATGACGACGCTCCGGGTCATCCGACCTGGGTGGAGCCGGTGGAGTGGCTCGGCTGCGACAAGGCGGAGCGCTTTCCGCTCCACATGCTCTCGAACCAGCCGCGCGCGCGTCTCCACAGTCAGCTCGACTGCGGTTCGGTCAGCCGAGCCGCCAAGGTCGCCGGCCGGGAGGCGATGCGCATGAACCCGGACGACGCGGCCCGAAGGGGCATCGCGGACGGCGATGTCGTGCGCGTCTTCAATGATCGCGGCGCCTGCCTCGCCGGCGTCGTCGTCAGCGACGCGATCCGACGTGGCGTGGTCGAGCTTGCGACCGGCGCCTGGTTCGATCCCGTCGATCCGGCAGTGCCGGGAAGCCTGGAGAAGCACGGCAATCCGAACGTGCTTACCAACGACAAGCCGACATCGACGCTTACCCAGTGCTGCGCGGCCCAGACCGCGCTGGTGGAAGTCGAACGCTTCGAGGGCGACGCGCCCGCAATCACCGCGTTTACGCCCCCGTCCATCATCGAGGCGTGAGGTTACTTTCCGTTCGAACGCGCATGAGCGGTTGACCGATAGCGGGCGCTGAACCAGTTTCCCGCCGGTTCTCCACAGGTCTGCCGATGCTCGATCTTCCGACATCTTCCCGCGTGGTCGTCGCCATGTCCGGCGGCGTGGACAGTTCCGTCACCGCCGCGCTGCTTGCAGAGTCGGGCTACGAGGTTGTCGGCATCACGCTTCAGCTTTACGACCACGGCGCGGCGATACAGCGCAAGGGCGCCTGCTGCGCCGGGCAGGACATTCACGACGCGCGCGCGGTCGCGGACCGGCTCGGCATCCCGCACTATGTGCTGGACTATGAGAGCCGGTTCCGGGTCGCCGTCATGGAGGATTTCGCCGACAGCTACCTCGCCGGGGAAACGCCCCTGCCCTGCGTGCAGTGCAACCGGACGGTGAAGTTCCGCGACCTGCTGGCGACAGCGAAGGACCTCGGAGCGGACGCGCTCGCTACCGGACATTATGTGCAGCGCCTGCCGGGCCCGGAACTGCACCGGGCCAAGGACGGCGGCAAGGACCAGAGCTATTTCCTGTTCGCCACCACCCGCGAGCAGCTCGATTTCCTGCGCTTCCCGCTCGGCGGCATGCCCAAGGACCGGGTACGGCAGGAAGCCGCGCGGCTGGCCCTGCCGGTGGCGGAGAAGCCGGACAGCCAGGACATCTGCTTCGTGCCGGACGGCCGCTATGCCGATATCGTCGCACGCCTGCGGCCCGGGGCGCTGGAGCCGGGCGAGATCGTGGACCGGGACGGCCGCGTCCTCGGCCGTCACGAGGGCATCGTCAATTTCACCGTCGGCCAGCGGCGCGGGCTCGACCTCGGCAATGCCGCCGACGGCGAGCGGCTCTATGTGCTTGCGCTGGACCCGGCCCGCCACCGCGTCGTCGTCGGGCCCCGCGAGGCGCTCGGGCGCCGCCGCTTCCGCGTTCGCGAAATGAACTGGCTCGGCGAAGGCGACGCGCCGGCAGCCGGGCAGAGGGCGGAGGTCCGTATCCGGTCGGGCGCGGATCCCCGGCCCGCAGCCCTGAATCTGCGCGGCGACAATGTCGAAATCCTCCTCGACGAGCCGGAATACGGCATCGCCGCCGGACAGGCCGCCGTGTTCTACGAGAGCGGCCGCGTGCTCGGCGGCGGCTGGATCGTCCAGGAGCGGGCGGCGGATTAGAGCGCGGTCCGATCCGGATGAATCGGCGGTCGTTCGCGGCAGTACCGCCCTTTGCCGGCTTCCGGCAGGGGCCTCGCAGCGAAGCCTCCCCCATGGAGTGTCATGGAGTGTCATGGAGTGTCATGATTTGTCATGGTCCGCATACGGATAGCGCATGTGCTGCGGTGTCTTCAGGCATAGGGCGGCCCTCGCCGCGCTCGACGCCCCGGCCCCGCGAGGCCTGCGTCTGTCTGCGTCCGGCCATCGTGCCCTCATCCCGTTTCGTTCCCTTTCGTTCCGGTCTTCCTTCCGCCAGCCCCGCTGCGGCGGAACCCTTTTTCCGCGCGCAATCGCGGACGGGCGCGGGCGGGCGCGTTTCGCGGCGGCGCGGTTCGCGCGCCTGATTGCGCCTGCGCGCGCAAAGCAAATGCAAGGCGCACGTCTCCCGTGGGTTCCAGTTGGATTTTCTTGCGCCGGCGCCGGCGCGGAAGGCGGGGCGGCCTCCGGAAGCCGCCTCCTTCTGCATCATTCTAACACAGAAATTTCAGGATCAAGTCCATTGTCGGATTTTTTTCTGAAATAATGGAACAAATCACAGAAGACCGCAGACGCAACCTTCTTCCGGGACCGGGCCGCGATTTCAGGCTTGGACCCGAAGCGCGCGCTCAGCCCTTGCGTTTCGCCAGGCGTTCCAGCGTTTCGGCGATCATGCGTTTCGGCTCGTCGGTTTCCATGGCGCGTACGAGGCTGCGGATGCCGGCCTGGATGGCGTCGTTTACCGGCATGGCCTCCCATTCACGGATCAGCTCCTTCTGGAGCCGGATTGCGCCCGGGCCGCCTTCGAGAATCTGGCCGACCCAGTGTTCCACCGCATCGTCGAGCGCATCGGCGGGCACCACCTTCTCGACCAGCCCCCAGGAGAGCGCTTCTGCCGCGTCGATGTTCTCGCCGGTGTAGCAGAGCAGCTTCGCCCTGCCCCATCCGATCAGTTGCGGGAAGAGCGCGGCTTCCACGACCGATGGCAGGCCGACCTTCACCTCCGGCATTCCCAGCACTGCATTGTCGGAGGCGACGCGCATGTCGCAGGCCGCCGCGACCTCGAGTCCGGCGCCCAGGCAATAGCCGTTGATC
>MPNF01000004.1 GCA_002238885.1 Alphaproteobacteria bacterium bin95
CGGGTCGTTTACGGATGAGTGCTAAATGACACTCTAAGCGCCGAGCACGCGCTTTCCGTGGTCTCGCAGGTTTCCCTGCGGATCGACATAGCGGTAGAGGGTGACGGGCGAGATCCCGAGTTCCCCGCACAGTTCCGAGACCGATGTGTCCCGGTGCGCCATGGCTGCCTGGATCGTGCGGACCTGCGCCTTTGTCAGGGCCGGCTTCCGCCCGCCCTTGCGGCCGCGCGCCCGGGCCGCCCGGAGCCCGGCGACGGTCCGTTCGCGGATGAGTTCGCTCTCGAACTCCGCCAGCGCGGCGAAGATGCCGAAGGACAGCCGCCCGGCCGCTGTCGTCGTGTCGATCCGGGCGCCCTGGCCGGTGAGAACCTTCAGGCCGACGCCGTGCCCGGAGAGCCCGGTCACGGTCTTCACCAGGTGATGCAGGCTGCGCCCCAGCCGGTCGAGCTTCCATATGACGAGAACGTCGCCCTCGCGCAGTGCCTTCAGGCAGGCCTCGAGCCCGGGCCGTTCATCCTGCTTGCCGGAGGCGCGATCGGCATAGATGCGGTGCTCCTCGACACCGGCGGCCAGGAGCGCGTCGCGCTGCAGGTCGAGCGACTGGCTGCCGTCGGCCTTCGAGACGCGGGCGTAGCCGATCAGCATCTGTCGCAAACGAACGTTTGCGACAGATGCCGGCGGCAACCACATGCACGCATGATTCCTGTTCCTTATCCTCAATCGAAAACAACAATGCACAATCCCTGTCTGTGGAGACAAAAGTTACATGGCCCATCGCCCCGTTCTGACAACCCGCCAGCGCTCCGCCCTGTTCGATCTGCCCACCGACGAGGCCTCGCTCCTGAAGCACTACATCCTGGCCGACGACGATCTCGAGCATATCCGCGCACGCCGGCGCACCGAAAACCGGATCGGGTTCGCGCTTCAACTCTGCGCCCTGCGCTATCCAGGCCGACTCCTGTCTCCCGGCGAGGTCATCCCCGAACCCGTGTTGAACTTCATCGGCGCCCAGCTCGGCATCGACGGTGACGCCTTGCTCGCCTACGCCGCTCGCCGGCAGACGCGACAGGAACATCTCGAGGCGATCCGGGCGATCTACAGCTACAGGATGTTCACGGGCCAGCCCGCCCGTGAGATGGCATCCTGGCTCGCGACCGCAGCCGAGGATGCCCGCTCCAGTGAGGAGCTGGTGCGCCGGTTTGCGACAGAGTGCCGGCGCCGGCAAATCGTCCTGCCCGGCATAACGATCACCGAGCGGCGCTGCGCCGAGGCGCTGGTTGCCGCCGAGCGCCGGATCGAGGCCCGTATCTCCGCTCGTCTCGACGGTGCCATGCGCACGCGTCTCGATGCGCTTCCGGCCGAAGAGGTCGCCGGGAAGCTCTCCCGCTTCGTATGGCTCCGCCAGTTCGAGGTGGGCCGCAATTCGGCCGACATCAACCGGTTGCTCGACCGGCTGGAATTCCTGGAAGGCCTCGGCCTGTCTCCCGAGGTTCTCGCCGGCGTGCCCGCGCATCGGGTCGCCCGGCTCCGTCGACAGGGGGAACGCTATTTTGCCGACAGCGTGAGGGAACTCTCCGATGAGCGGCGTCTCGCCATACTGGCGGTCTGTGTTCTTGAATGGCGCGCGGCCATTGCCGATGCCGTCGTCGAAACCCATGACCGCATCGTGGGGCGCACCTGGCGCGAGGCGGAACGGCTGGGTACCCTCGTCGTGACGGACGCGCAGAAAGACCTCCACACCGCGCTGGGTGCGTTCGGGAACCTCGGAGCGGCCCTTCTCGAGGCCAAAGAGGACAACGCGCCGCTGGAGGATGCGGTTGCGACATCGTGCGGCTGGGGCGCCCTCGAACAACTCGTGGCTGCGGCCGCGCAGCTGACCGACAAGCTCAAGGCCGATCCCCTGACCCATGTCGTGCATGGCTATCGCCGGTTCCGGCGCTACGCGCCGCGCATGCTCCGGGCGCTGGATATTGCCTGTGCGCCGGTGGCGCAGCCGCTTGTCGTCGCGCTTTCCATCATCCGCGACGGAGCCGCGGCGCGGCCGACGGCCTTCCTGCGCCCGCGCTCGAAATGGCGAAATCGCCTGAATGCCTGTCCGGAAGGCGACGATCGGCTCTGGCAGGTGGCAGTTCTGTTTCACATGCGCGATGCTTTCCGCTCGGGCGACCTTTGGCTGGCGCACTCGCGCCGCTACGGCGACCTGAAGCAGGCACTCGTGCCGATTTCGGCAGTGCGCGCCACAGGCCGGCTCGCAGTCCCCTTCGAACCGGAAACCTGGCTTGCCGAGCGCAAGGCCCGCCTGGATGAAGGGTTGGAAAGGCTGGCGGCCGCCGCAAGGCAAGGAACGATCCCGGGCGGCGTTATCGACGGCGGAACCCTGCGCCTCGAACGCCTGGCTTCGAACGCGCCGCCCGAAGCCGACGAGCTGGTGCTCGACCTTTATCGGCGCCTTCCCGAAGTGCGGATCACCGACATCCTGCTGGAGGCGGATGCCGCCATCGGGTTCACCGGCGCCTTCACGCATCTGCGCACCGGCGCGCCGTGCCGGGACAGGATCGGGCTTCTGAACGTCCTCCTCGCGGAAGGGCTCAACCTGGGTCTCAGCAAGATGGCGGAGGCCTCCGACAGCCATGACTTCTTCCAGCTTTCCCGGTTGTCGCGGTGGCATATCGAGGGCGAGGCGATAGACCGAGCCCTGGCCATGGTGATCGAGGCGCACGCGGAACTGCCCATGGCCCGGTTCTGGGGCCCGGGGCTTACCGCCTCGAGCGACGGGCAGTTCTTCCCGACCGCGCGCCAGGGCGAAGCGATGAACCTCGTCAATGCGAGATACGGTGGCACGCCGGGTCTCAAGGCCTACACCCATCTCTCGGACCGGTTCGGACCCTTCGCCACCCAGACCATCCCGGCCACTGTCAATGAGGCGCCATACATTCTCGACGGGCTGCTGATGAACGAGACGGGACGGAGGATCCGCGAGCAGTATGCCGACACCGGCGGTTCCACCGACCATACCTTCGCCGTCACGGCAATCCTGGGATACCGGTTCATGCCCCGCATCCGGGATCTGTCATCCAGGCGCCTCTACGTCTTCGAGCCCAAAAGCGTCCCGGAGGAGCTGCGCGGCCTCATCGGTGGCAAAATCCGCGAGACGACCATCACCCACAACTGGCCGGATGTGCTGCGCAGCGCAGCCACCATGGCCGCAGGGATCATGCCGCCCAGCCAGCTCCTGCGGAAGTTCGCCGCCTATCCGCGCCAGCATGATCTGGCCATTGCCCTGCGCGAAATCGGGCGCATCGAAAGGACGCTCTTCATCATCGACTGGCTCCTCGACGTCGACATGCAGCGGCGCGTGCAGCTCGGCCTCAACAAGGGCGAAGCGCATCATGCCCTCAAGAACGCTCTGCGCATCGGACGCCAGGGCGAAATCCGCGACCGCACAAGCGAAGGCCAGCACTACCGCATGGCCGGCCTCAACCTGCTCGCCGCCATCGTCATCTACTGGAATACCGTGCGACTGGAGAAGGCGGTCCGGCAGCGAAAACGCGCCGGACTGCCGGTCGAACCTGAACTCCTCGCCCATATCTCGCCGCTCGGATGGGCCCATATCCTGCTCACAGGCGAATATCGCTGGCCCAGAAACGCCCCCGGGAATCCTTAGAGTGTCATTTAGCACTCATCCGTAATCGACCCGATTATGGGCAGTGTCGCGGCCCGATCCCGGCGCGTGTTCACAGCTCGCACGCTTCCGTTCAACCGGATGCCCTGTGCCAGCCCGCCAGTGCGGGTTTCCGCCTCGCCGTTCGGGGCCAGCCGGTCAACCGGAAAGAGGGGGGGCCGTTTTATGCGGCCGAAATTCGACCCTCCCCATGCCGGCGTGCTTGTGCGATGGCCGGGCCGGGCCGGAATGTGCGCTACCAGCGCACGGCGGCAATCTGCGGGACAGTCAGCGCCGGGAAGGGGCCGCGGCGGGCGGTTTTCGGGCCGTGGGGCCGCGCAAAGGAGCTTTCAGGGCCTTCGACAGCCGGAAAGGCCGTCGCGGCGCTCTACGGCGATTTGCGGCGACAGGATGCGGCCGGCGGTGTTGCCTCCCTGCCTGCAATGAGCCGCGAGGCTCTGGCGGCGCTCGCGTTTCCGCCGCCGGGTTTGGTCCGGCATGATGCAGGCTGCGATCTTGCCGGCGCGAGGCTCGACGGCCTCCCCGGCGCGACCCGGCCCGGCGCGCTCCGGTGCTGGCGGATGGTCTCGGTATCGCGGCGCGGCGAAGCGGTTGGAGCTTCCAGGCGCCGCCTGGCGGACGGGAGCCCAAGCGGCCCGGTGCTCGACGCCGGCGGACGCGATCCGGTCCAGTGCCAGCGTTCCGGCAGGACAGGCGGAATTGCATCCAGGACAGACGACGGCGGCGGCGGCTCACCAGAGCCGTCGTCGTCTGTCCTCTCTCCCTTCCTCTCCTCTGGGGAGAGTCTGGGAGAGTCTGGGGGGATTCGCGAAAGCCAAGCATGGCAAGGGATTGAACCCCCTGAGCGGGACAGCAAGAATTGCCGAGCGGGACAGCAAGAATTGCCGAGCGGGACAGCAAGAATTGCCGAGCGGGACAGCAAGAATTGCCGATCAGCAGGCCGGCCAATCGTTCGTCTCGGCTTTCCACCGGACGGGGCGCGGCCCAAGAATGCGCACGCCGCCGCGCGTCTCTTCCAAATCGATTGCGTTGTGATGGTCCAGGAGCTCAAACGCGCCGCGTGCTCGCGTTCGATTCTTTCTATTCGTCCTGTCGAGGCCGATTGCGGTGGCTAAATCGCCGTCGCTCAGCACCGGTGAACGGAAGCGCCCCGGATTTAGCTCCAGCTTGGACGGATCGCGCACCAGCTTGCCCTTCTGCTGGACCTTTTTGCCTTGGGCGTCCACGAGCGGCGGAGAGATCGCGCGCGTCTGCGCATAGCCGTTTTTGGCGCTTCGATCCAAGAGCGGTACGGCTGCGAACATGGCGCGGTAGCCGATGGGATGATACTTCCCGAGCCAACACAAGAGCCGCCAATCTACGGGCATACCGTCGGCAGCGATCTTCGGGATGCGTAGCCAAAATTCGACCATGTCTTGGTCTGGCGTCAGCGGAATATCGCTCACCGCCGCGACGCGCTTCATGGTATTGCCGACAAGGGCGCGCCCAAGATCATCATCAATGACTTGCAGCGCCTTCGGGAAGGCTTCCCAATCCCGCCGCCAGTTCCGCCAGTGGTCTTGCCAGTCGTCCCGACCGGCCCATAAGTCGCCCATGCTTCGGGGATCGCCTTCATCCTCGAAATCCGGATGCAGCCACCGGATGACATAGCCGAGAGGCAGTTTCAGGCTGGCAAGCTTCCCGTTTCGGTCCGCGCGGCTCAAGTGCAGGAACGCGCCCGCGAGTAGCCGCATCGAACGCGGCGCGGTTCGTCCTTCCTGTAGCGGTAGACCGCGCTTTGTGTCGTAAAGCGCGAGAATCCAATGAGGGATGCAGTCGATTGCCGGCGTGAAGCCTTCCCCCGTGAATGCGTATTGCTGGTTCTCGCTGTCTCTCGCGAAGTCCGGCATGGTCTCGGTTTCGTCGATCCTGTGTAGCCGGACCAGGCTGCCGCGCCGCTTCGGTATGAAGGGTACAACCTCGCGCGGCTGCGCTGCTTTCCACTCCTGCCAGGCGCGGACGATGGGCGCGAGCGGATGCGGGAGCGGCCGTTCCGGGTCGAATATCTCCAGCCAGCGGGCATCAATGTCCTCGATCTCCCACACGGCCACCATGATGTTGCAGGCGAGCACCAGGTGCGGCGGCGCTACCATGCCGGCGGCGTCCAGCAAGTCGAGCATGGCGTCAACATCGGCGTCCGGGTTGCTCTCCCGCAAGCGAAGCGCGAACGCCGTGCGTCCGTCTATCGCCGCCCATCGCCAGTCTTCGGCGGCGGGTTGCGGCGGTGGACGATCCTTTAGCGGACTGTCGGGATCGAGCGTCCAGGGTTCGGCATCGGGGCCGATCAGGCGCATCGCCGCCAGGTGCCTGATGCTTCCCGCATGGGCGTCGGGGGGGAAGGGCAGCCATTCGGCGAGGGCGGTTTCGGACGCGATCATGTCCGCCGGGCATTCCGCGTCGTCATGGTCGGCAGCCCATGCCAGCCGGCTTAGGCTCGCCAGTCTCTCCGGCACGGTCTGGGCGTCTAAGACGGCTTGTTGCAGTTCGGTCATTCTAGGATTCCGCCTCCGTCTTCCCGCCCGGCATCCGCCTTTGCGGCGTTCCTCGCCGCCGGGCGCTTGCCTCTCCCCGAATTTGATTTGTCGTTCTTGAGCTTGTCCGTCGGTTCCCAGGATACCGCGCCGGGGTCCAGGGCTTCGGTCAATTGCCAGCCCGCGAACCCGTCGAAGCGGTTTGACCGTGCGGCCAATTTCATGCCCCATCCGTCGCGCCCGTGATTGGCCTTGATTACCTCGATTTGCCGTCCGCCTGGGTCCGGTCCCATGAAGGCGACAGCCCGCGCCCGATCCTGCCATGCGGCGCTGCCGGCGACGGCGCCGGGGCCGGGCCTTCCGCCGTCGCGGGTATCGGCCCGGTTTCCCTTCGTGTCATGCGCGACGATCAGCACGCCGGCGTTGTGCCGTTCCGATTCCGCCGCCAGCGCCCGCATGAACGCCCGCACGGGTCCGGGCTGATTGGCGTCGGCTCCCTCGATCAGCTCCGCCGCCGGGTCCAGGACGATCAGGGACGGGCGGAGCGCCCCGACAGCCTGCCATAGCGCCGCCCATGTCGCGGTCGGCTCGACCTCGCCCGGGCGACGCAGCCCGCCGGTCACGAACAGCGGGCCGGGGTCCGGCATGACATGCAGCCGGTCCGGGATACGCTTGCGCCCGCCGACGATGCGCCCGACGCGCCCCGCGAGGCGCGGGCCGCTGTCCTCGTAGGCCGCGAGCAGGACCGGTCCGCCGCGCACGCCGAAGCCCAGGATGTCGCCATCGTCGCCCGCACCGGCTTGCGCGGCGGACAGGGCCAGGGCGAGCGCGACATAGCTCTTGCCGGTCCCGCCCGCGCCGGAAAGGATCGCCGGCTCGCCCACCGATACCAGCGGCCAGCGTTCCGCGTTCGGATTCTCCGCATCATGCCGCCAGAGCACGGCGCCCGGTTCGTCCGCACCGCGCCAGTCCGTCAGCGGGCGCGGCGGTTGGACGGATACGGCGGGCGCATCGTCCAGGAGCATGGCGCGGGCCTCGCGGCCCATCTTGAGCCAGGCGTCGGCCTCGACGCGCTCAATGTCTTCCGGCGTCGGTTCGTCCGGCAAGCCCTCATAGGCGTTCCGCAAGTGCGCCAGGGCTTGCGCCCGCGCGTCGCCTTCCACGGCGGCGAGCGCGGCGCGGCTCGCGGCAAGGATTGCGGCGGGGTCGCCGTCCTCGCGGGCGGCGAGGTATGCAGCGAGGCGGGCCGGCGCGTCTTGCGGGTTGGTCATCGTGCGATCTCCTTCACGGTCGCGGCGGGGCGCATTGCGTTCCAGGCGGCTGCTTCGGCTTCGGGCCGGCCCATGCTGTCGTCTTCCAGGCGGCCGGCGTGTTCCTGCCAATCCGCGGCCAGCCCTTCGGCGGGATCGCAGCCGCGCCAGTAGAACAGCCGGGCTTGCGCGTCGGCACGGTGCAAGGCGTCTTGCAGGGCGGCGGCGGCCTTGCGCCCCGGTCCGTCGCCGTCGGCCTCGATCACCACGGCCCGCCCGGTTGCGGTGAGCGCCGGGGCGAGCGCGGCCAAGCCGCTTGTGCCGCTGGACGCCCATGCGCGGACGCCGCGCCAGGCAGCTATCGCCAGCGCGTCAACCGGGCCTTCGGCGACGTGGACGGGATAGGCCGCGCCGTTCGGGCCGGGCACGCGAAAGGCCGCGCCGCGCATCGGGCCGCGCGACTGCCGCGTTGTCTGCTTGCCGCCCGGTTTGCGCGGCGGCCAGGGTTTGCGCTCGCCACTCTCCGCCAGCGGCTCAAGCTGGACGGCGCAGATGCCGCTCTCGCCGGCAAAGGCATAGACGGCGGCTCCGGCGGCTTCGGCCGGCAGGCGAATGGCTAGCCTCGCGGCAGCCTCGCGGGGCAGCCACCGGACGGACGGCGGCAGGGCAGCATCGGGCGGCCAGGCTCCCCTGCCGGCGAGATAGGCGCGGACGGGCGCGGCGTCACGGTTGCCGGCGAGGCTCGCGGCCCAAATCCGGGCCGGCAGGCCGTCGGGCGCTGCATGGGCCGGATTCCAACTTTCGGCCCCGAATTCGGCCTTGGGGGCCGGATCGCCCGAATTTCGACCCTCTAGGAGCGCCGTAGAGCGCCGTTCGGGGCCTTCCGGGTATGTGGATACCCCCCGGATCTGGCTTGCCGCCCCGGTCCGCGTCCTTGCCTCGCGGCGGGCTGTTCCCGGTGCGAGGCTTGCCCCGTCATCCTCGCGGACCATCCCGGCCGCTTCCAGGATGCGCCGCATGGCGTCCGCGCCGGCTTTGCCGTCCGGGCAGCAATGGCGGCAGAAGAACCCGCCGCGCTGGGTCACGCGGAACCGGTCTTCCCCGTCGCGGCAGGCGGGGCAGGGGCCGACCAGCTCCCCGCCGCGCCGTTGCAGGCCGAGCCCCGATGCCGCGGCCGGCCAGTCGGATAGAGACGGGGCGCGGGCGAGTGGGCGAGCCATCAAAACGGCACTTCGTCATCGGCGAGCGGCACCAGGCCGTCGAAGGCGGACTGCCCGGCGGGCGGCGGCAGGCGGCGGTCATCGCGCCGGTTGCGCTCGCCCGATCGCTCGCCGTTCCTGCCGCCGGACGGGCGCGGCGAGCGCGGCCCGAGCACGGCATCGCAAAGCACGGTCCAGCCGTCGCGCGTCTCGCCGGCGCGGGTCGTGTAGGGCCGTCGTTCCAGGCTCCCCATGACAGCCACCCGGTCGCCCTTGCGGTGCTTGGCAAGCTCGCCCGCCATGCGCCCGAAGGCTATCAGGGACAGCCACCATGTCTCCGGGTCCGCATCGCGGCCCGCCTGCAGGTCAACGGCGATGGTCGCAAGCGCCATGTCCTTGCCGCTGGCGGTAGTGCGCGAGTCCGGATCGCGGGCCAGGCGGCCGGCGGCGGAGATCGTCACGGGCGCGGTCATGGGCAGCAGCTCCCTACCGGTTGAAGATCAGGGACAGGATCGGCGCATCCGCGGCAGCCGGCAGCCACAACGGGATTGTGGCGACGATGACAGCGGCGAGGATCGCGGCGCGGAATGTCCGGCGGATCGCGGCGGTCACGGGTAGGGGCCTCCGTGCATGGCGTCGGCTTGCGCGAGCGCCAGGGCGGCGCGTTTCAGGAACACGGGCAGCGCATCGCCGCGCTCGATTGCGGCCGCCGCCAGGCGGTGAAACTCGGCCTCGGTCACATAGACCGGGATCGTGCGCCCGTTGCCTCCCCGCCCGTTGTCATGGGCGGCCGCCAGGCGGCGGCGATGCTTCCCGGATTGCCGGCTCATTTGCCGTCCTCCCGTTCGATTGCGACGGCTTCCAGGGTGGCGGCCGCGTCCTCGATGGCCTCCGGCGCTGGATCGTTGCGGAGCGCCCGCGCCAGCATCCGCAACCGGTCCGCTTGCATCGGCGGCGGCTCGGCAAGCCGTTCCTCCGCCCGCAGCGACAGGGCGAGGCTTCGCAGCGACGCGCCGAGCGGCTGGCCCGCCGTCTCCCGCAGCAGCGAGGCGTAGCGGGCGCGGTCAGTCACGGGCGCGGTCCATCCCGACGACGGCCCATGCGGCGGTTGCATCGGCCGTCATGGCGCATCCTCCCGGCTGGCGATCATCGCGGCGAGCTCGGCTGCTTCGGCGGCGGACAGGCGCACGCCATGCCCGGCACTGGCGGCGGCGGCAAGGCGCGGGCCGGCGATCTCCGCCATGCGCTCGCCGAAGCGGGTCCGGGCGCGGCGGGCCTTCCGGCGCTCGCTTACCCTGCCCGCGCAGGCCGGGCAGCGGGCCGCGCCGTCCGCAGGCTTGCCGCATACGACGCACTGGCCCGCCGCCTTCCGGCGCTGATAGAGCGTCGGCCGCTCTGGCGCGGTTTCCGCCTCGATAACGGAAACCGTTTCCGTTTTCTCGGCCGCCGCCGGCTCGGTTGGCTTGTCTCGCAAGAGCGTGAGCGCAGCTTTCACGCCGCCAACGGCATGAAGGCTCTCGCCCGAATATCCGGCCGCCGCGATCAGCATCATGTTGCGAGCGGTCCGCGCCTCGATACCGGCCCGCTTCAGCACTCCGCCCCATTCGCCGCGTCTGCACTCGGCCCGCGCCTCGGCCAAGAGCGCGCCCGCTTCCAGGTAGCGTTTATGCGCCTCGACGCTGGCCCGCTTGTAGAAGCGCGCGGCCTCGCCGGCCCGCTCGGCCAGGTCCGCAAGCCGGTTGGAGAGCGCCGGGGCCGTCATCGCCGCTTCCTCCGTTCCTGCTTGCGCTGCCGGGCGCGGCATGGGGCGCACTCCGGGCCGTCGGTATCGCGCTGGCCGCCGCAGCCGCGACAGCGGCCCTCCTTTCGCCAGCGGGCGCGCTTCTGCTTCATCGTCTCCCCATAGGGGCCGGGCAGGCCGGGGCCATAGCGACTGTCCGCAAGCCGTATCTGCCGGGCGGCTGCAATTGCCTGTCGCCCGATTTCGGACTCTGCATCTTCGGGGGCGGCGACCACTTCCACCGGGAAGCCGAATTCCGCCGTCAGTTCCCCGGCCAGCCGGGCGCGGTCCGCATCCGATCCGTCCGGCCATGCGGCGGACAGCCCTTCCGGCTTCCCGTGCCGGCGGACTGCATCGGCGAGGATGCGCCGGGAGCTGTCCCGCACGGCCTCATAGCGGCGAGCGGCCGTCATCGTCCGCCCCTCGCCGCTGCGATGCACGGGCGGCAGGCCCATGCGCTCCCGCCGTCGCGTGCGCGCCCTGCCCGCTCCAGGACTTCCGCCAGGCTTACAGCCAGCGCCAGCGGTACCAGCTCCCCGCAGCCTCGGCAGCGCACGACCGCGCCGGCGGCCGGGTCCGCGTCGCGCTCGCCGGCACTCTGCGGACTGTAACGGGATTGGACGCGCGCGACGGTATCGACGCGGCCGCCGCGCCGCGGCCGGGTCATCGCTCCGACTCCAGGCGGGCGCGGCGCGCTTCCGGGATCGCAGCCCGGCCGGCTTCGCTGGCGTCTTCCGGTCCGGCGACGATTTCCACCTTGCAGCCGAATTCCGCCGCCAGCTCGGCCGCGAGTCTGGCGCGATCCTCCGGCGATCCGTCCGGCCATGCCGCCGCGATCCCGGCCTCGGGCAAGCCATGCTTGCGCGCGGCCGATTCGACCGCGCCCCGGATCGCTTCGCGCACCTGGGCATAGCGGGCCGCTGTCATCGCGCGGCCGGGTCCGCGTCGCGCTCGCCCGCCGCGCGGACTCTCGCCCGCTGCTGGCGGACATGGGCGGGGTTGCAGAGGCTCACGGCTCCGGTCCTTCCGGCGCTTCGGCGGGCCGCTCTCCGGACTCGCCGCCGCCCTCGATGATTTCCCCGCTGACGAAGATCGCCGTTTTCATCGCCAGCTCGACCTTGTTGCAGCCGCCAAGCGCCAGGGCGGCGGCGAGCATGACGGCGAAGGCGGCGGCGAGGCTGACAAGCCGCCGGGCCGTGCGGCGCTCCGATGCGGCCATGTCGCGGCGCAAGCCGTCCAGGTCCGCGACGGTTGCCGGGCGGGGCGGCGGCGGGGCCTCCCACCGGCGCGGCGGGCCATGGCGCCGGGCAACGATCAGCGGGGCGCGGTTGCGCAGCGTCGGGGTGGGCGAAGGCGGCTCCGGGGCCGCTCGCGGCGCAATCATCGTCCCGACAGGCAGAGAGCGGATCGGGGCGTCGGGATCGTATGGGACGGCCTCGCCTCGCCGCATCCGGGGACCGTCCGTCATGGCAGCAGCCCCACGGCGACGGCAAGCACGGCGTTCGATGCGACGACAAGCCCGACGATCCGCCAGGTCATGCGGAATTCCAGCGCGTCCAGCCAGTCGGCCAGATCCGTTGCGGTCACTTCCGGTTCCATGTCGAAACCGCCGGTCCGCGCGTGCAGTCGCTTGCGCGCCATCCATTTCATGGGCCGTCCTCCATGTCGCAGGCGTCCGCCGCGCACGACTCGCACGCTTCGGCGAGGATCGCGCCGCCGGCGCCGCGCCCGGCAAGACAGCCGGCGTTCCTGAGCGACTGGCGGGGAACCTCGCCGCCGTCCAGGTCATCGCCGAAGGGAGCGCCGCACAACCGGCAGCGCGGGGCGTCCGGGTCCGCATGGCTCGCCGCCGGCGGCAGGATGCGGTCGCCCCATGCGTGCAGCCAGCCGACCATGCGCTCCGCGTCCAGCCGGTTCGGCCCGGCGTGGCATTCCTGCACCGTGCCGCCGCGAGCCGGGCGATAGCGGAAGCGGTATCGGAGCTCCGGCCCGTTGTCGGGGCATTCCAGCCAAAGCGCCCGCCCGCAGTCGCCCGGCTCGAAGACGGACTGCCAGACCATGCGCTCATTGCCGCTGGCGATCCGGCGGGCGCGTTCCGCATCGGCCTCCGCAAGCGTGCCGTGCTCGGTGACCATCGGCCATTCGCCGGGTATCCCCTCGCCCGCCGCGAGGCTGTGCACGCGGTAGCGCAGCGCGTCCGTCATTGCGCATCCTGTCCGGCCGCCCTCGCCGCCCGCGTGCGCTGCCCGTGCAGCTTCTCGACTTCGGCGCACTTGTCGCGGATCGCCTCGCGCACGAGCTCCGGCACGGTCGCGCCGACCAGTGTCGCGCACGCCTCCGCGCGTGTGCGAAGCGTGTCCGGCACCTTGATGTTGATTCCTCGCGTCATGGCAGCCATGGCAGCCAGTCCCTCCGGTTGGTGAAGCGCATATAGTAGCGTGTCGATAACGAGGGGGGAAAGCATCGCAAGCCGTCGCAACGAGCGGCTGTTGACAAGCTCTCTAAAATGTCCGATAAGGACACTTATCAGACAAACAGGGAGCCGTAATCATGCTGCCCGCCATCGCCAGCCCGGACCTGCCCGCCGCCATCGACACCGCGACCCGCCAGCGCCTCCAGGACGCGCTCGCCGCCTCGAAGGCGCCCGCAACCCGCCGCGCCTATCGCGCCGCATGGTCCGCCTGGACGGCATGGGTCGAAGCGCACGCCGCCGCCGCGCTCCCGGCCGATCCCCGGGCCGTCGCGGCCTATCTCGCCGCCCGCGCCGAAGACGGGGCCGGCATGGCGACGCTCCGCATGGCAACCGCCGCCATCGGAGCCGCGCACGAACTCACCGGCGGAGCCAGCCCGTGCGCGGATCGCATCGTGCGCACGGCCATGCAGGGTTTCGCCCGGCAGGCGGCCGATGCGGGCCATGCCGCCCGGCAGGCGCGCGGCCTTACCGCCGAAGCCGTCGCCGCGATCCGGGGCGCACTCAATGGCCGGGCCGATTCCAACATCCGCGCGGCCCGCGACATGGCGATTGTCTCCGTCATGGCGGACGCCGGGTTGCGGCGCTCCGAAGCCGCCGCGCTGGAATGGCGCGACATCGAGCGCGAGGCGGACGGCTCCGGGCGCGTCACGATCCGCCGCTCGAAGACCGATCAGGAAGCCGACGGCGCGGTTGTCGCGGTCACGCCTGCCGCCATGGCGGACCTCGAACGGCTGGCGTCCATGCGCGGCGGCCGCGAGCCGGGCGCATCCGTCTTCGGGCTGTCGGACAGGCAGATTGCCCGTCGCATCGCAGCCGTGGCGAAGGCGGCCGGGCTTGGCGACGGGTTCAGCGGCCATTCCGGGCGCGTCGGCATGGCCCAGCGCATGACGCGCAACGGAGCGCCCGCCGCCGCGACCATGCGGCAGGGCCGATGGGAGACAACCCGCATGGTAGCCCGCTACACGCGCAACGAGAGCGCCGGCGAGGCGCTCCGCTATCTCTAGGCGGCTACGAGGTTTCGTCCTTGGCAGACATGGCGAAGCGCGATACCGAAGCTGCGAAGCGGGACAAGGACAACCTGCGCTGGCAGATTGGCCTGTGGCTCGCCGCCATTGTCGTTCTGGGCTTCGTGATCCGCCTTTCGGGCGATTGACGGCCATCGCCACGAAGCGCGCGGGCGAGGCCGACCGCGGCGACTGAACGGCCTTCCCTGCCGGCCGCTTTCGGTGCCTGGCGTGTGCGCCTCGCCCACTTCCCCGTAATAGCCCGCCGGGAGGCGGACTGCCGGAGGCACGAATAGGCCCATTGTACTGGCACTAATATCGGCGCTAAGTCGTTGTTTGTTCGGGAAACTAGTCCGCCGTGCGGCATCGGTGTGCAAGGCAATCTACAATGTCTGTTCAGGGCACGATGGAAACAGGCCAAAAGGCGCAGCCTTTCCCTTTCCGGCCCAATACGGTCTGTCGGTTGAACAGGAACCGTCAGACGCTTCCTCGGAGAGGTTCGAGACAATCCGGAAGACCGGAAAATTGGCCTGCAAGGGGAAATCCTGGGGTAGGCAATATCGAGCGATCCCTACTCGCGAACAGTCCTAATCTCGATCCGTATCCATCCGGGGAATGAGCTTCATCCGCTGGGGATTCCGAGATCTGCCAAGCGTCATCGGAAGGTTTGTGCGTAGGATTACTCTAAGAGTCAGGACTCGGGTTGTCGTTCTGACGCTCCCCGTCGGGCGTCAGCAAGGCCGGGACGGCGGCATCGGGGAGAGTGTGGATTATCAGCGATGCAGCCTGCCACGGGCTGCACCCGGCGAGCGTGAGCGCCGCCGCCATCAGAAGCATCTTCATGCTAGGACGGGCCGCTCTCCCCCCGCCTCTCATTTTGAGATCAGCGCCCCTCGAAGCACCAAGGCGGCCTCAACTTCCGATACCTTCAACCGCGAGCGCAGCCACTGGCGCATGTCTGGGACATCGTAGAGGTTGCGAGAATCTGCGTATGCCCGTTGCGTGGACTCCAGCACTTTCTGCCGAGATACGCCGAGCGCATCCGCCATGGCGGCGGTTTTGGCGTCAAGCTCGCGCACACTGGTCGGCGGCGTCCGTATCATCTTGAAGAACAGCAGCCGATGGTCTTCCGGCCATTCATGGCGCGAAGCTATAGCCAAGTCAGTGAGCCAGGCGTAGGCGCGGATTTCACCTTGGTGCCCGCGGTCGCATGAGCGAAAGGCAAGAATGACGGCCGCGAACAGCTGGGAGTATCCGCGCCCTTGCGCACCCGCCTTCTCAAACCACATGAGTGCGGCGCAATGATCGGTCTTGAGCGCCAGTTTACCCATGACTTCCTGCGCTTTCGGCTTACCTGCTTGTGCGGCCTGCCGCACCTGTACTAGCGATGCAGTAACCTGCCGCCGCGCATCCTCGACCGCGCTTCCGCCGCCGCCGCAAGCGACCACGGCAAAAGCGACGGCGACAGTCAGGATGTGACGGGCGGACATGGGCATTCCTCCGGGTTGCATTGCCCGTCGCCGGCTGGCGTCGGGCCGTTGCAAAGCCTTCCCGGAATTCAGGAGGATTCCCGCCTATTCGCCGGGCTTGGGAAGCTACCCCTTGCCGAGTCGAAGGCTGTTCTATTCAGCGGGCGACCCGACAGAGCGGGGAACCCGAGAAGGCTTTGCGAGGCAAAGCGTAGCACACGGTGGGAACGCCGGATCGGACAGCGACAAGTCCGGCACTGATTGTCAGTGCAGAGGTCTGACCGTGAAAACGCCGCGCGAATAACCGGCTGCGATCCGGCCCAACGGGCGGATTGTCGAAAATCGGGGCGGATACACCTGTGCACTCAAGTGCATTTCCTTCCCCCCGCGCGCACGGGGTAGGGTAGGGCGGGGCAGGCTTGACGAAATCGCCTGCAATCATCTTCCCTTGCCCCGCGCCCGTCGCAACACAAGCCCGCCGCGCGTCTTCGACAGGGCGCCCGATTTGGTGCTTACTGCCGGTTGTCACTGTCAAACGCGCTTCCGGCAATGCGGCGGGCGCACTGAGAAAGAGAGGGGAATCCATGCGCACAATTATGATTATCGTTGCCGCCACTTTCTTGCTCGCCGCGTGCGGCGGCGGCGGCGGGCCAAAGCCACCCACTGAGCAACCGCCCATAGTGCAACCGCCAGTGCAGTGCCCGGACGGTTCGACCGTCCCTGCCGGGCAGTCCTGCCCGGTAGCGCCTCCAGTGCAGTGCCCGGACGGTTCGACCGTCCCTGCCGGGCAGTCCTGCCCGGTAGCGCCTCCAGTGCAGTGCCCGGACGGCTCGACCGTCCCTGCCGGGCAGTCCTGCCCGGTAGCGCCTCCAGTGCAGTGCCCGGACGGCTCGACCGTCCCTGCCGGGCAGTCCTGCCCCGTGCAACCGCCGGTTCCGAGCGGTCCAGTAACGCTTCAAGGCATCGGAACCACAAGCGAGGTCGGGCCTACCTACCAAGTCATCGTCAATAGCCAAGGCAGTCGCTTCCCGGGCGTGCACCAAGGAACGCGGCCCACATACGAGCTTGACGGCTGGGGCCTGTGGGCGCGGCAAGGCGACCACACCGTGTTTCGCGCGTTCATTGCAGAAAAAGTTGACTCTATCGGAGGGATAGAATTTCCGACCGGAGAGTGGCTCTTGCAGGTCAGCGGCACGAAGACGGGCAGAAACCCGGTCTCCGGCTCCGCCGTATGGGTCGGCGAAGTCCGCGCTTATGAAGCGCATCCCGCCACCTTTGGAACGCCAGTTTCTGGAGATGCGCGCATTACGGCGAATCTCGCATCCGCAGCGGTGGATGTGCGCTTCACAAATTTCACGGAAGGCCATGCCGACATGACATGGTCCGGCTTGAGTCTGAGCGAAGGCGCGTTCCGGAGATCGTCCGGGCACGAGCTGATAGAAGGCGCATTCTATGGAGACGGCCATAAAGGTGTTGCCGGCAGCTTCATGCGTGACCGGCTGGACGGCGTGTTTGGTGCACTCCGCGAGTAGCGAAGCCTGGGAGGCGAGAATGGCTGTGCGGTTGCCGCCTACAAGCGCCCGCAGAGCGTCGCCTTTGCGCGGATTGCAACGGAAACCGCCCGATCGCCAGCTCCGAAAGCCCGGATCGGATCCCGCTTGGGCGCGACCCCGCCGGCGCCAGGCCGGGAATCGCCCGTCAACCGTGCGCCCGGCGCAAAGGCAGGTTGTCGGTAAGGTGTAGGTGGTGGCGTCGGTCAGCCGGCTACCGGCTCCCAGCCGTCCGGGCAAGTGCAATCGTCCGCCGGCAGCCCGCAGCCCGTGCACGGCCGCGCCTCAAGGCACGCCATGCACCGCCGCGCCCCGTTGCTCGCCGCCCCGCAGTCCTCGCAGCGCATCGCCGCAACCGCCCGCCGCGCATCCTCGACCGTCGCCAGCCCGTGCCGAAGCGCGATCCGGCGCACGGCTCCCGGCGTCCAGCCGCCTCCCGGTCCGCCCGGCGGCTCGATCCCCGCACGGGCCAGGCCGGCCGCAAGCCGACGCCAGCCATGCCCGAAGAAAGCCCGCCCGTTGCGGATGATCGGGACGCATCGCGCGTCGTGCGCCGCAACCCGGGCCGCCCTCGATGCGGCCGCACGCTCGCGCCCCTTCGCCCGCGCCTCGGCAGGCCAGCCTTTCGCGCTTGCCGCCATGCCCTGCATAATACCGCGTGAACACGCCTCCGCATCCGGCGCGGACCAAAGCGCGGGAAGGCCAGAGGCAGGGAAAAGGCAGGAAGGGGCGGACGGAATGCCGAACGCTCGCCTTATCGCGGTCGCTGACAAGCTGGCCGCCGGGTTCCCCGTCGAACGCGCCATGCAGGACGCCGGCTATGCGCCGAGCACGGCGGCGACGGGCCTTGTGCGCCATCGCTGCCAGCGCGTCCCGCCGCGCGATCATCCCGTTGTCCGGGAACGCCTTGCCGCAATCGACGGCGAGCTCGCCCGGTTGCGCGGCGGCGGCGAGCCTGCCGCGTCCACGCCGGCGGCAGCCGTCGAAGCGGCGGAAACCCTGCACCTTGCCGCGCGGTCGAAGCGGGACGCTATCTCCCGGCTATGGCGGATCGCCGATGACCTGTCCGCCCGCCCGGAATGGCCGGCATGGGCGGCGGCGGGGCAAGCCATCATGCAGATTGCCAGGCTCGAAGGGTGGATCATCGACCGGAAGCAGGATGTGCCGTTGCGCATCCAGGACTTGAGCCTTGAGCAGAAGCGGGCGTTGCTGGCGAGCGCACGCGGCGAAGCCTCCTAGAGCATCCCACGGGCGGCGGCGGGACCGCCATAAATCGCCGTAGAGGCGCATGACGGCCTTTCGGGCGCCAATCCCTGCCGGATCGGCCCGTGCGGATGTTGGCGGCGGCTCCCTGCCCCGCCATGGCGGCAACCGGAAAGAAGGGGGGTCGGTTTGTGCGGCCGAAATTCGACCCTCCCCATGCCGGCGTGCTTGTGCGATGGCCGGGCCGGGCCGCAATCCGCGATGCAGGACGGCGGCGGATGATCGAGGCTGCGATGTTGCGTGCTTTCGCCTCTCCCGGCGGGGCCAAGGGATGGCGGCGGATCGCCAGAGCCGCCAGCCCTTGGCTCCCCTAGCCCTCCTAGGGAGTCCTAGGGAGTCCTAGGGCGGCGATAGGAATCAAGGATTCTCTAGGCGTTGCGACGGCCTCTCCAACAATGCCCCCCGTGATTTCCAACAATGCCCCCCGTGATTTCCAACAATGCCCCCCGTGATGGCGGCGGCGTTGGGGGGCATTGTTGGGAGCTACTTCGTCCAGGGCGGAACGATGCGCCACGGGAACCCGAGCGGATTGGCTTTCGTCCTGCTTCCCGAGCGCACGATCCGCGTTCCCGGTGCGGCAATGGATTGACGGTTCAAGAGGATTGGCTTGCCGTCACCGTCCAGTTCTCCGGCAAGCCATTGCGCGGCCTTGGCGGCTTGTTCCTCGGATCGCTTCGGATTCGCCTTCGCGCCGGGCGGCAGGCTCAGCGGCCAAACGGCTCTCACCAAGTCTTCGGGACCGTCATAAACGCGATGCAGACTTTCGCCTTGCGGGTTTGACTCGCGTTCGCCGGTTTCGATGGCACGGGAGTCCCGCCAGTCTGTCGCGGGCGTGTCCGTCGTAGCCCCCTTCCGCTTGGCCGGGTCCGGGCCGAGGATCAGATTGCCGCTCGCATCAAGCAGCCGCCCGCGACCGTCGCGCAAGACTTCGGGCCGGCTCAAGTGCGGCGTGCGGCCCTTGTGCGCGATGCGGTTCCACTCGAAACATGACGCCAGATAGAGCCGCCATGCGACGGCGGACACGCGCCCGGCTTGGCGAAGCACGGCGCGATCCACGCGGGCGCCGTGATCGCTGCCTTCCGGCAACCGCACGCTGGCGATGACCGGATCGCTGAGCCGCCGCCCCTTCACGGCCTCGACGAAGGCGGGAATCAGCCATCCGCCGCGGTCATTCAACGGCAACTGGACGCGATTGACGGCAGACAGGCCGCGAGCGAGCGCATGGCCGTAATCCTTGTCGTCTGGGCGGTAGTGCTTTGGGTTCCATGCCGCCCAATCCACCGGGTCCGCGACAGTGAGTCCGTGAAGACTATGGCGCTCGCCATCGGCGCGGGCCGTGCGTTCGGCCGCCATCAACAATTCGGCGAAGAACCGATCCCGAAGCGGCGCTCCGGCGCTCCGTTGCGCGTCACTCCCGGCGTCCAGGATGGCGAGGATGAACGCCGCCGCTCCGCCCGCGTCCAGGTCCAGGCCCGGAAGCCACAACTGCCCGGACGGGTCCGGGCGGCGAAGCGGCAAGGACCCTCCGAAGTCCGGCATATCGCCGGGATCGGGACGGATGATGTTGTGCAGGCGCTTGCCCGCGAAGTTCGGCATGATTCCGCTGGGCGCTCGGTCTATCTTGGTCTCGCGCGGCTGGCTTGCCTTCCACTCCTGCCAGGCGCGGACGATGGGCGCGAGCGGATGCGCCCGCCGTTCGGCATCGGGTATTGCCCGCCAGCGGGCATGAATGTCCTCGATCTCCCACACGGCCACCATGATGTTGCAGGCGAGCACCAGGCGCGGCGGCGCTACCATGCCGGCGGCGTCCAGCAAGTCGAGCACGGCGTCAACATCGGCGTCCGGGTTGCTCTCCCGCAAGCGAAGCGCGAACGCCGTGTGCTCGTCTTGCACCGTCCATCGCCAGTCTTCGGCGGCGGGTTGCGGCGGTGGACGATCCTTTAGCGGACTGTCGGGATGGAGCGTCCAGGGTTCGGCCTCGGGGCCGATCAGGCGCATCGCCGCCAGCTGCTCGATGCTCGCTGCATGGTCATCGGCGGGGCAGCCGGGCAGCCATTCCGCAAGCGCGGTTTCGGACGGGATCATGTCTGCCGGGCAGGCATCGCGCTTGGCTTCGTCTTTCGCGTGCGCCTGCCACCACTCACGGCGGGCCACGGCTTCCAAAATTTCCGCCGTTGTCCGGGCGGTCATAAGCGTCGGGCGGGGGTTATCCGTCATAGGGATTCCTCTCGCTCGCGCCGTTGGTGGTTTCCGCCTTTGCGAGCGCGGCTGCTTTCCTCGCGGCCTTCATGCCGCCCGGCTCGATCAATGCGCCGTCGCCGTCCAGTTGCAGGCCGGTGTAGCGGCTGCGCGGCGCGCCCGTCGGCGTATTCCACAATGGCGCAAGGCGAGCGCCCCAATGCTCCCGGCCGTTGCTGGCCTTGAGGCATTCGAGGATGCGCGTATCCCCGCCCGCGACCTTCGCCAGATGCAGCACGCCGCGCGGGCTGTCATACCACTGGCCGGAACCGGCGATAGCGCCCGCGCCCATGTCCTCGCCGTCCTTGGCCGCATCGCGCATCGCCTTCGTGTCGTGGCAGATTACCAGTGCGGCGCACTCGCCGAGCGCCTGTAGCTCGCGCTCGACGGCTTGCAGGAAGGCAATCACCGGAGCGCCCGCGTTCACATCCGCGCCGCCCATGGCCTTCGGTCCGGTGTCGAAGACGATCAGCGCCGGGCGCTCGCGGGCCAGCGCGTCCCATACCGGCCGCCAGTCCGGGCTTTCGGCATGGGCGCGGGTGGCCGGGTCCATCGGAAACAGCGGCGGCGGAAGCGCCAGGCAGGGCACGCCGTCCGGCGCGTCCATGGCGTTCGCAGCCATGTCGATCCGCTTCGGCGACATTTCGTAGGACACGACGATGACGGGTCCGGCGCGGACGCGCAGCCCGCAAGCCGCCCCGGACGGCTCGCCGGCCTTCGCCGCCCGCGCGGCCTCGACCGCCAGCCGGATCGTGAGCCAGGACTTGCCCGCCGCGCCCGCGCCGGCCAGCACCGCGCATTCGCCGGCAGACACAACCGGATCGTTGGCATAGGTGTTGCCGGGGTTGTCCCGCCAAAGGATCGGCGCCGGCTCCGCTTCGTCGCGGACGGTAGCAGACCAGCGGACGGCCGGAGCCTCGCGCACGGCCGCCAGGCGGTCGATATGGCGAGCGTAATCCGGCGTCGCGGTCAGCCGGGCGAGCGCCTCCGCAACCTCCATGCCGTCCAGGCCGGGATTGTCCAGGTCGAACCGCTCAAGCGCCTCGCGCACGGCCTCCAGGAAGGCGGGCCATGATTCGGCGGTCCCGTCCGATTGCGTCGGCTGCAAGAGCATCGGCTTGAGATCGCGGGCCATCGCCTGCAATGCCTGCGCTTGGGTAATCGGCCTGCCTTCGGCTTTCTCCCAGCGTCGGCAGCTTTCGATGAGATTGGCGAGATTCGGGGTATGGTCGTTCATGCCTTGGGGCCTCCTTTACAGGCTCGAAGGTGCAGGGACCGGGCGCGGGAGCGAACCGCCCCGGTCCCGCTCAAGATACCACTTTCGGGCGCTCCGGCCCGATGTTCCGGCCCTGTCCGGGATTGGGAACAAAGGCCAAGCCGTAGAGCGCTGCACAGCGCGATTCGGGGCCGGGCCGGTGTCTGCATACCCTCCGAAACCGGCCATGTCAGAACGGCACTTCGTCATCGGCGAGCGGCGCCAGGCCGTCGAAGGCGGACTGCCCGGACGGCGGCGGGGGGCGGCGGTCATCGCGCCGGTTGCGCTCGCCCGATCGCTCGCCGTTCCGGCCGCCGGGCGGGCGCGGCGAGCGCGGCCCGAGCACGGCATCGCAAAGCACGGTCCAGCCGTCGCGCGTCTCGCCGGCGCGGGTCGTGTAGGGCCTCCGCTCCAGGTTCCCCATGACGGCCAGCCGGTCGCCCTTGCGGTGCTTGGCGAGTTTGCCCGCTATGCGCCCGAACGCGATCAGCGAAAGCCACCATCGGGTCGTTTACGGATGAGTGCTAAATGACACTCTAAGCGCCGAGCACGCGCTTTCCGTGGTCTCGCAGGTTTCCCTGCGGATCGACATAGCGGTAGAGGGTGACGGGCGAGATCCCGAGTTCCCCGCACAGTTCCGAGACCGATGTGTCCCGGTGCGCCATGGCTGCCTGGATCGTGCGGACCTGCGCCTTTGTCAGGGCCGGCTTCCGCCCGCCCTTGCGGCCGCGCGCCCGGGCCGCCCGGAGCCCGGCGACGGTCCGTTCGCGGATGAGTTCGCTCTCGAACTCCGCCAGCGCGGCGAAGATGCCGAAGGACAGCCGCCCGGCCGCTGTCGTCGTGTCGATCCGGGCGCCCTGGCCGGTGAGAACCTTCAGGCCGACGCCGTGCCCGGAGAGCCCGGTCACGGTCTTCACCAGGTGATGCAGGCTGCGCCCCAGCCGGTCGAGCTTCCATATGACGAGAACGTCGCCCTCGCGCAGTGCCTTCAGGCAGGCCTCGAGCCCGGGCCGTTCATCCTGCTTGCCGGAGGCGCGATCGGCATAGATGCGGTGCTCCTCGACACCGGCGGCCAGGAGCGCGTCGCGCTGCAGGTCGAGCGACTGGCTGCCGTCGGCCTTCGAGACGCGGGCGTAGCCGATCAGCATCTGTCGCAAACGAACGTTTGCGACAGATGCCGGCGGCAACCACATGCACGCATGATTCCTGTTCCTTATCCTCAATCGAAAACAACAATGCACAATCCCTGTCTGTGGAGACAAAAGTTACATGGCCCATCGCCCCGTTCTGACAACCCGCCAGCGCTCCGCCCTGTTCGATCTGCCCACCGACGAGGCCTCGCTCCTGAAGCACTACATCCTGGCCGACGACGATCTCGAGCATATCCGCGCACGCCGGCGCACCGAAAACCGGATCGGGTTCGCGCTTCAACTCTGCGCCCTGCGCTATCCAGGCCGACTCCTGTCTCCCGGCGAGGTCATCCCCGAACCCGTGTTGAACTTCATCGGCGCCCAGCTCGGCATCGACGGTGACGCCTTGCTCGCCTACGCCGCTCGCCGGCAGACGCGACAGGAACATCTCGAGGCGATCCGGGCGATCTACAGCTACAGGATGTTCACGGGCCAGCCCGCCCGTGAGATGGCATCCTGGCTCGCGACCGCAGCCGAGGATGCCCGCTCCAGTGAGGAGCTGGTGCGCCGGTTTGCGACAGAGTGCCGGCGCCGGCAAATCGTCCTGCCCGGCATAACGATCACCGAGCGGCGCTGCGCCGAGGCGCTGGTTGCCGCCGAGCGCCGGATCGAGGCCCGTATCTCCGCTCGTCTCGACGGTGCCATGCGCACGCGTCTCGATGCGCTTCCGGCCGAAGAGGTCGCCGGGAAGCTCTCCCGCTTCGTATGGCTCCGCCAGTTCGAGGTGGGCCGCAATTCGGCCGACATCAACCGGTTGCTCGACCGGCTGGAATTCCTGGAAGGCCTCGGCCTGTCTCCCGAGGTTCTCGCCGGCGTGCCCGCGCATCGGGTCGCCCGGCTCCGTCGACAGGGGGAACGCTATTTTGCCGACAGCGTGAGGGAACTCTCCGATGAGCGGCGTCTCGCCATACTGGCGGTCTGTGTTCTTGAATGGCGCGCGGCCATTGCCGATGCCGTCGTCGAAACCCATGACCGCATCGTGGGGCGCACCTGGCGCGAGGCGGAACGGCTGGGTACCCTCGTCGTGACGGACGCGCAGAAAGACCTCCACACCGCGCTGGGTGCGTTCGGGAACCTCGGAGCGGCCCTTCTCGAGGCCAAAGAGGACAACGCGCCGCTGGAGGATGCGGTTGCGACATCGTGCGGCTGGGGCGCCCTCGAACAACTCGTGGCTGCGGCCGCGCAGCTGACCGACAAGCTCAAGGCCGATCCCCTGACCCATGTCGTGCATGGCTATCGCCGGTTCCGGCGCTACGCGCCGCGCATGCTCCGGGCGCTGGATATTGCCTGTGCGCCGGTGGCGCAGCCGCTTGTCGTCGCGCTTTCCATCATCCGCGACGGAGCCGCGGCGCGGCCGACGGCCTTCCTGCGCCCGCGCTCGAAATGGCGAAATCGCCTGAATGCCTGTCCGGAAGGCGACGATCGGCTCTGGCAGGTGGCAGTTCTGTTTCACATGCGCGATGCTTTCCGCTCGGGCGACCTTTGGCTGGCGCACTCGCGCCGCTACGGCGACCTGAAGCAGGCACTCGTGCCGATTTCGGCAGTGCGCGCCACAGGCCGGCTCGCAGTCCCCTTCGAACCGGAAACCTGGCTTGCCGAGCGCAAGGCCCGCCTGGATGAAGGGTTGGAAAGGCTGGCGGCCGCCGCAAGGCAAGGAACGATCCCGGGCGGCGTTATCGACGGCGGAACCCTGCGCCTCGAACGCCTGGCTTCGAACGCGCCGCCCGAAGCCGACGAGCTGGTGCTCGACCTTTATCGGCGCCTTCCCGAAGTGCGGATCACCGACATCCTGCTGGAGGCGGATGCCGCCATCGGGTTCACCGGCGCCTTCACGCATCTGCGCACCGGCGCGCCGTGCCGGGACAGGATCGGGCTTCTGAACGTCCTCCTCGCGGAAGGGCTCAACCTGGGTCTCAGCAAGATGGCGGAGGCCTCCGACAGCCATGACTTCTTCCAGCTTTCCCGGTTGTCGCGGTGGCATATCGAGGGCGAGGCGATAGACCGAGCCCTGGCCATGGTGATCGAGGCGCACGCGGAACTGCCCATGGCCCGGTTCTGGGGCCCGGGGCTTACCGCCTCGAGCGACGGGCAGTTCTTCCCGACCGCGCGCCAGGGCGAAGCGATGAACCTCGTCAATGCGAGATACGGTGGCACGCCGGGTCTCAAGGCCTACACCCATCTCTCGGACCGGTTCGGACCCTTCGCCACCCAGACCATCCCGGCCACTGTCAATGAGGCGCCATACATTCTCGACGGGCTGCTGATGAACGAGACGGGACGGAGGATCCGCGAGCAGTATGCCGACACCGGCGGTTCCACCGACCATACCTTCGCCGTCACGGCAATCCTGGGATACCGGTTCATGCCCCGCATCCGGGATCTGTCATCCAGGCGCCTCTACGTCTTCGAGCCCAAAAGCGTCCCGGAGGAGCTGCGCGGCCTCATCGGTGGCAAAATCCGCGAGACGACCATCACCCACAACTGGCCGGATGTGCTGCGCAGCGCAGCCACCATGGCCGCAGGGATCATGCCGCCCAGCCAGCTCCTGCGGAAGTTCGCCGCCTATCCGCGCCAGCATGATCTGGCCATTGCCCTGCGCGAAATCGGGCGCATCGAAAGGACGCTCTTCATCATCGACTGGCTCCTCGACGTCGACATGCAGCGGCGCGTGCAGCTCGGCCTCAACAAGGGCGAAGCGCATCATGCCCTCAAGAACGCTCTGCGCATCGGACGCCAGGGCGAAATCCGCGACCGCACAAGCGAAGGCCAGCACTACCGCATGGCCGGCCTCAACCTGCTCGCCGCCATCGTCATCTACTGGAATACCGTGCGACTGGAGAAGGCGGTCCGGCAGCGAAAACGCGCCGGACTGCCGGTCGAACCTGAACTCCTCGCCCATATCTCGCCGCTCGGATGGGCCCATATCCTGCTCACAGGCGAATATCGCTGGCCCAGAAACGCCCCCGGGAATCCTTAGAGTGTCATTTAGCACTCATCCGTAATCGACCCG